>CAIKWV010000448.1 GCA_903831165.1 uncultured cyanobacterium | reverse complement strand
GTCACCGATCAGAACTGGGTTCACTGGCTGTTGTTTGACATTCCAGCCAACGTGCGTGGTCTGCCTGCCGGCGTTCCCTGCAGTCCCTCGCTCACCAATGGCGCTCGGCATGGATTGGGCTGGGGATTCCAGGAGTACAGCCGGCTTGGCTATCAAGGACCGGCGCGATCGCTACCGCCCTGCCGGCGCAAGCCTGACCACAACTCAGGGCGGCATCACTTGCGCTTCACCCTGTTCGCCCTGGATCAAAAGCTGGCGTTGCCCGTGGGGACGCCAGCTCCGCTTGTACGCGAGGAGATGGATGGTCATCAGTTAGCCATCGCCCGGCTCAACTGCTGCTACGGCAAAACGATCGGGTAAACAGCATGTGACCAATGGGGCTCAGATCGGCTGCAGATCGGCTGAAAGCAGAACGCTGGTCGGACTTGCTTCCATGATCGACGGCACGAGGACGCCGGCAGCCCGCATGTCTGAATCGCTTGACTTTTATCTGAACAGCATTGGCCGATTTCCGCTCATGAATGCTGAAGAGGAAATTCATCTCGGCCTGATCATTCGTGAATGGCGACAGCATCCCCAGCCGCCCGCCGGACTAGAACGCCGCGGACGCAGGGCAATGAACCGCATGGTGAATGCCAATCTGCGACTGGTCGTTTCCGCCTGCAGACCCCATCTACAGCGTGCAGCCAACTTACAGATTGACCCCCTGGACTTGATCCAATCAGCCAATCTTGGCCTGATCAGAGCTGTAGAACTGTTTGATCCCTGCCGCGGCTACAAGTTCTCCACCTATGCCTATTGGTGGATCCGGCACGGGATCATGCGCCACTTTCAGGACAACGCCGGTCCGATCCGACTGCCAGCCCATGTCGTCGATACGGCGATCAAGGCCAGGGCCCTGAGCCAGGAGCTGAGCACTGCCACCCCCGCTGCTCTGGTGGCCGAAAAGCTTTGCGTCAGCAAGGAACGGCTGGAGTTCGTCCTGGAACGCTATGCAATCTGCAGACCATTATCACTCGATCAAGAACTTGGTGGTGCCGATCATGACGGCTCGCTGGGTGACATCGTTGCCGCCAAGCAAGTTGATCCGCTCGCTGAGGATTACAACTGGATTCACAATGAGCTCGCCAAGCTTGACAGCCAGCAACAGATCGTCTTGCAATGCCGGTACGGCACCCAGTCGGTCCTGTCCCTATCGAAAACAGCGGAACAGCTGGGGATCAGCAAGGCCAGGGTGCAGCGCATCGAGCAGAAAGCCCTGGAAAAGCTGCGACAGCGTTTGTCCACGTCCATGCTCCGGGGTTGAGCCCGGGGGTTGATCAAAACTTGCGCCGAAACCGCCAGGGCCCTTGAGGCCTCAGCGCCGTTCTTGCGTCGGCGGCCGGACCTGCGCTGCTCCATGGAGCCACGCCAATGCCCGGGACCGAGCCGCCACCCGAAGCTGCTGAAGGAAACCGCGCCAGCCCAAATCTGATCTTGAGCTGGCGGGCTGGACCGGTTGATAACGACGCGTCACTCCACCGGCACCTGAATAGCGGAGGAGCCAGCGGCGCTGGCCTTTCTGGGGATGGTGACGATGAGCTGCCCCTGCTGGGCCGTGGCCTTGATGGCACTGGGATCGGCGTCATCGGGCAAGGAAAAGCTACGGGTGAAGTTGCCATAGAAGCGTTCAATGCGATGGAAGCGCTTGTTCTCTTCTTCCTTCTCCTGTTTGCGTTCACCTTGAATGGTGAGCATGCCGTTATCCATTGTCACCTTGATCGCATCCTTGGCCACACCGGGGATATCGGCCTTGATCAGATAGGTGCCGTCAGTTTCGCTGATGTCCACGCGGGGGTTCCAGTCGCCCACGCCAAGCAGGGACTGGGAGCGGTTCGTCGGCCAGTTCCAGGCACGGCCAAATAAATTCTCAATCTCGTTGAGTGGTTCCCATTTGATCAGCGACATGATGGCTCAATCAG
>CAIKWV010000447.1 GCA_903831165.1 uncultured cyanobacterium | reverse complement strand
TCCGATTCGTCCCGCTCCGGCACCCCGGTGCTCTTCTCCGCCCCGGGCCTGAGCGTGGTGGCGCTGGTGCTGTTTGTGCTCTTCGCCTCGCTGGTAGCGGGGGCCCTGTGGCCGGTGCAGCTGCTCAACCCGCTCTGGCAGCTGCGCTTGGCGGGCAGCCTGGTCAATGGTGCCCCCTTTGCCCTGCTGGGGCTGGCCCTGTTGCAGATCGCCGTGGAGCTGGGGCCCCACGATCCGGTGCTGCAGCGCCGCCAGCGGTTGTGCAGTCACCTGGCGGTGGCGGTCGCCCTGGGCTTTCTGCTGCTGGTGCCGTTGGTGGGGGTGGCGGGTCTGCAGCAGAGCCGCTCCACCTCCACCGCCCAGAACTCCCGCATCAGCGGCGCCGAACGGCGCTTGGTGGTGTTGCGCCAGGCCGTGGCCACTGCCTCCAGCAACGAGGAAATCAACCAACGGCTGCAGCGCCTGCAAGGCCCGGTGCTTGGCCCCGCCGACATCGCCCAACCCCTGCTGCTGCTCAAGGCCCAGGTGGGTGCCGTGCTCGATCAGGCCCAGCTGCAGATCGCCCGCGAACGCCAGGCCACACCCCCGACCAATCCCTGGCGCTTGCTACCCGAGCTGCTGCGCAACGGCATCGCCTGCCTGGCGCTGGCCCTCGGCTTTGCAGCCCTGGCGGTGCGGCCCGGTTCCCCAATCACCCTGCTGCAGGAGTGGCAGGGGGGCTGGGGCCGGTGGCAGCGGCGCCTACGCAAACGCCGGGCTTCGCGGCGGGGCGGCACCTCTGATGAGGAGTACATCCGCCAGCTCCGTGAGGCGGCGGAGGTGGACGCTGGGGGGAAATCCTGAGGGGCTTTTCGGCAGGGCTGAGGTCGATCGGCGGTGCTGAAACGCCCGGATGATGCGCTGGCTGGCAAGCCTTAGTCGCGGACTGAACCAAGGGCGCCGGCTGGTTGGTTTGCCATGGAAGGAAACCCTGTCGGCTCATTGTCAGGCCAGCAGCGCATCGTCAATGTTCACCAGGCCAAAACCCATCTCTCGCGCCTGATCGATGCTGCCCATGGCGGCGAGACGATCCTGCTGGCCAAGGCCGGCAAAGCCTGGGCTCACCTGATGCCGCTGGAGTCCGAGGCGCCCCTGCGGGTTGCGGGACGCCTGCGCCACCTGGGCCCCCTCAGCGATCCCGAGGCGCTGCTGCAGGCGGATGGTTTCCGCACTCTGGCGATCACGCCGGCCCATGGTCTGCGGGCCTGCGCCTACAGCCAGCCTCACCGCGATCCGTTTGATCGCATGCTGGCCGCCCAGGCGGAACTGGAACGGCTGGTGCTGCTCACCGCCGACACCCAACTTGCCGCCTTCCCCTGTCAGAGCCTCTGGTCAAGAGCTGCCGGTGCTCCCCGGGATTGGTGTTGTCCCGCCCGATGGCCCTGACCCTTGCCTTTGCCATCGACAATCGCTGCTGCCAGGGTTTCAGTCATCGACGCAGGATCGCCGGTGTTGGATGGCTGCCGCCGGCGACATGAAATCTGGCTGGAGGCGCTGCAGCAGCAGCTGGCCGAGACCCTGGGAGATGTGTCATGCCGGGTCTGGCTGTTTGGCTCCCGGGCTCGGGGTGACTGGGACGGCTTCGCGGATACCGATCTGCTGGTGGAAGCCGACGGCGCTGATTTGGCGGAGCGGGCCGCCGATCATTTGCGCAGCGCTCTGGTGGGCGATGACGTGCTCGCCCTGGGGGGAACTTCCTCGACTCAGGTCTCCGGTGGGTTCCCTTCCCCTTCCAGCAGAGGGACGGAAGCTCCGGTCGTTCGATGCAGGGCCAGTTCGAGCACGGTTTCCAGGCGAATCACCCGGCCATGGAGGTCGTCGAGGCGGCGTTGCTGCTCCTTCATCAACGCCGCCATCTCCTCCACCTTGTCGTTCATCCGGATCACGGTGGTCAGCGCCGAGAGGATGCGATCCGTGACGCTCATGGCTGGGCGTTCAAGGCAGCGCGCACTTCGGCCAATGCCGCATCCAGGGTCCGTTCTGTGCGGTTGGTGCTGAGCTCCAACTGCTTCAGGACAGCTTCCAGCGCTTCCTCGTCAGCCAGGGCGCGGCTGTCGGATTGGGCGTTGCGGTTGGCGTAGGCCGCCCCAGCCTCACGGAAAAATTGCCCGAGCGACATCCCGAGGCTGTGGGCGCGATCGGCATAGGCAGCCTTTTCAGTGGGTGTCATCAACACGGCAACCCTTTCGGTGGCACGTTCGGGGTTCATGGTGCTCTGTGCATGATCAGCACAGGCTAGGCCGGCTTTTCAGGCGGCTTGGGGCACGCCATTTCGGGAAGCCTTAGCCATGGACTAAACTAAGTAAGATTTGGTTGATTGGCATGGAAGGGAACCCTGCAGGGCAACTGCCAGGCCAGCAGCGGATCGTCAATGTCCACCAGGCCAAAACCCACCTCTCGCGCCTGATCGATGCCGCCCATGGCGGCGAGACGATCCTGCTGGCCAAGGCCGGCAAACCCTGGGCCCGTCTGGCGCCGCTGGAGTCCGAAGCGCCCCTGCGGGTTGCGGGACGCCTGCGCCACCTGGGTCCCCTGAGCCAACCGGATCTGCTGCTCGAACCGATCACGCCAGAGGAGTTGACGGACTGGGAGTCCGGTCCAGTCGGGCCCCTGGAAGACGGTTCCCTGGCCGCATTGGAGTGAACGGGGCAGACGGCTACCTGCTCGACAGCCACGCCCTGCTTTGGTGGTGGTTCGAACCGGACCGCCTCTCCAGCACCGTGGCGAACCTGTTGCAAGACTCCGGCACGCCCGTTCATGTGAGTGCCGCCAGCATCTGGGAGCTGAGCCTCAAGCACCACCGCGGCCGCTTGCCCCAGCTAACGGAAGTGATCGGCGATCTGGAGCGGCTGCTGCAGGCCGATGGTTTCCGCAGCCTGCCGATCACGCCGGCCCATGGTCTGCGGGCAGGCGCCTACAGCCAGCCTCACCGCGATCCGTTTGATCGGATGCTGGCCGCCCAGGCGGAGCTGGAGCCGCTGGTGCTGCTCACCGCCGACACCCAGCTGCGGGCCTTCCCCTGCCTGACCCTCTGGTGACGGGCTGGTGACTGCGCCAACACACCTCCGTGCATGCCCTGGTGGGCGAGATGTGCTGGCCCTGGATCGGTGCCGGTGGCAGGCCATGGCCGATTCACCCTCCCCCCACTGGCGCGCCGTGCAGGCGCAGGCCCGTTGTGTGCAGCCGCGACTCCGATCAGGCCCTGACCACGGCGATCGCGGTGCTGACCTGGGTTCAGCAGCTGGATCAGCCCAATGGTTGCAACGTCGAGTCACGGTTGATCACCAACCTGATCCTTGATGCCCACCAACTGGCAATCCGCAGCCGCAGGCCAACACCCCAACCCGTCAAGCCGGCCGTCGCTGGAAAGACCCAGCCCCCGCACCGACGCTTCGACCGCCGTTGATAAACCGTTACAGGCCCAGCAGGCCATCGACCTATTGCCAGGTCAACTGGGGCGGTTCGGGGGGCGTCATCTACCCATTAATGAGCAGATGGGAGCCGTTCAGCCAGGGGCATCTACTTGATAAGAAGTAGGCCAATTATTTTGCTGGCACAGCATGCCGAGTAGCAACGAGGGTGGGCTGCAGATTTGCGGCAGTTTTGTTGCTTCCGATGGCGCCTCTTCAGTCCTCCATCGGTTTCAAGGTGAGTTGCCTGCGACGGCATCTGCCTCTGGCTCTTTCAGTGTGCGCGGTATCCGCTTTGCTTGGCGTCACTTCGCCGGCTCAGGCTTTGACTTGGAGTTGGTCGTTCACTGGTAATATATCCTCTGGGCAGGGAACATTTTCCACTGCTGGTTCAGCTCCAGCAGCCAACACGTTCGAGACTATTACTGGCATTAATGGAACCTACACTCGCAGTGGTGTTACATATTCAATCACGGGGTTGTCCGGCTATGCCGGGGCTGGCAATATTTTTCAGTGGGACGGATCAGGCGCGTCCCCAATAGTCTCAAATTTTAATGGAATAGCGTTTGTCGTTGATGGTGGAAAGTCGATTAATGTATACCGTAAGTCTAGCGGTATTGGCGCAGTTGATGGCATCATTTCAACTTTCGGCGCCGGTGACAGCGTCGTTACGTTTTCATCTTTGTCGCCGATTAATGCTCCAGGCCCACTTCCGTTATTCGGTGCCGGTGCCGCCTTCGGCTGGAGCCGTCGTCTGCGCCGTCGGGTGAAGACCGCTTCGTTGAAATCGGCCTCTTTGTCGACAACAACTGCTATTCATTCCGTGCTGCCGCCTTTGAGCTGAAGTGTAGAATCTGAGTTGAACTGCCAGGATCTTTCTGCGCTGCTCATTGTCCTGATTGGCCCCGCCTGAGTGGGGCCTTTTGTTTGGCTGTAGGCCTCTGGATTTGGGCGCCGGGTGGTTTGTGGCTCAGCCGCCAGGCCCCGCGCCCTTCGCCCGCTCCATCCTTCACCCCCGTTCATCCACCCATTCATCCCCAGTCTTGATGGCTTCTTCCCGCAAGCCCAGCTCCCTGGATTGGGGCTCCTCCTCCTCGGCCCGGGGCCTGTCATTGGCGGGTCTGGTGTTGTTGGCGCTCTATGGCTCGATTGTCGTCGGGTCGCTGTTTCCGTTCCAGCTGCTGGCACCTGCCTGGCAGCTGAAAGTGGGTTCAACCTTGATCAATGCGGCGCCGTTTCCCTTGATCGGGCTGGGCCTGTTGCATCTGGCGGTTGAACTGGATTCGCAGGATTCGCTGTTGATCCGGCGGCGTAGGGTTTGCGCCCAGCTGGCGGTGGCGGCGGCGCTTGGTTTTCTGCTGTTGGTGCCGATGCTGTCGGTGGCGGCGGTGGCGCAGCAGCATCAACTCGCTACAGGCCAATTCTCCGGCATTCGCCGGGCTGAAACCAACCTGCAGGCCCTGCGTCAGGTGGTGCTCAGCAGCAGCAGCAGCCAGGAGCTGCACGATCGCCTGATTTCCCTCAACGGACCGGTGCTCAACGAGGCCGATCAAGCCTTGCCGTTGCCCACCCTCAAGGCCCAGGTGACTGGCCTGCTCGATCAGGCCGCCGCCCAGGTGGCCCGCCAGAAGCAGCAGCTGCCCCCCTCCAACCCTTGGAGCCTGCTGCCCGAACTGTTGCGCAATGCCTTTGCCAGCCTGGCGTTGGCGATCGGCTTTGCCGGCCTGGCCCGGCGCGGGCGCAGCAAGCAGTCGCTCTTGGCCGAGCTGCAGCGGGGTTGGAAGCGGTTGCGTTATCGGAAGTTGAGCCTGCGGCGGGCTTCGGGTCCGGGCGGTGGCGATCCGGATGACTTCCGGCAACTCAGTGAGCAGACGGAGGCGGAGCAGGCCGACGCTGGGGCGAGGAGGATTGAGGCTGCATGGCCCAGCCCAGCCCAGCCCAGCCCAGCCCAGCCCAGCCGCGAGACAACCGGTGAATAGCTGGATTCATGGCGATCAGCCTGGGGCCTGAGCCGGAGGACCAACAGCCAGGACGTCAGAGCCAGGGCGGTCACAATGGTCTGATGAACCGTTCCGCCGACTGGTTGCATCAGGCGAAGGCTGACCTGGAGCTCGCCGGGGTGAGCGCTGCTGCCGGCCATCACGAATGGGCCTGCTTCGCCTGCCACCAGGCTGTGGAAAAGGCACTGAAGGGATTGCATCTCCGCCATGGCCAGCAGGTATGGGGCCATGGCCTCGGGCGCTCGTGCCGCGATCTGCCGCCGGCCACCTCAGCCCTCCTGGCGGCCAGCGTCAGTGATCTGGAGGATCGTCTGCGCATCCTGGATGCGCTGTACATCCCGACGCGCTACCCGGATAGCCTGCCGGACGGGGCCCCGACGGATCATTTCGGCCGGCTCCAGAGCGACGATGCCCTACGCCATGCCCGTTCGATCGTTGACGCAATCGCTGCTGCGCTGGCCTGAGCCGGAGCAGGTGCTGAGCAAGGTGCGCTTCTGGGCGGCGCAGGTGGCGACGACGCATCCTGGCCTGGAGCGGGTGGGCCTGTTCGGCAGCTATGGCCGGGGTGATGCAGGGGTGGGCAGCGATCTCGATCTACTGCTGATCGATGCCGGTAGCCGTGGCCCCCAGCACCAGCGGCTGCTGGCCTGGCCCCTGGCGGAGCTGCCGCTCAGCTGCGATGCCCTGGTGCTCACCCCCGCCGAACACGCCGAACTTCTGGCCAGCGGCTCGGCGATGGCCGCCGCCCTTCTGCGTGACAGCCGCTGGCTCTGGCAGCGAGGGGGCTCGTCGAGTGGGCTGAACCAGCAGCGATGGGCTTGAGGCGGCTGCTCTAGGGCCCATCAGGGCGAAGCTTTCGTGCTGCCCCTCAGCCCGCCCCAGATGTCCTCCAGATCGATCACCAGCGCCGGAAACAGCGGCGCCCCATCCAGCCGGCTGGCCGCTTCGATGCGGCGGGGGGCTTGGCCCTGGTCTTCCCAGATTTCCACGGCCCGTTGCTCCGGGATCCATAGCCAGCCGAGGCGGGCGCCGTTGCCCTGATAGGCGGCCATCTTCTGGCGTAGGGCGGTGAGTCCGCGGGGGCCTTCGTCACTGGCGCTCGCCAGCTCCACCACCAGGTCGGGGCAGTGGGGAGCGAAGCCGCGGCGCTGCTCGGCTGTGAGGGCCTGCCAGCGTTCGCGGGCCACCAGGGCGGCATCGGGGCTGAGCACGGAGCCGTCGGCGAGGCGGAAGCCGGTGGAGCTGTCGAACAGCTTCAGGGGCACAGCGCTGCGGTTCAGGGCCTGCCAGAGAAGGCCACTGAGGGCGCCGTTGCGGGCAGCTGGTCTTGGCACGCCATGGGCAGGAGCCGGCCTGCCACGCCAGATCCTTCAGAGCACGCCGGAAACACCGCTGCCAACCCCCTATCCCACCCATAATCGGCAGGACTTTGGCTGAGACGTCGCCGTGATTCCTCCCCAGAAGCAGATGACCGGGATGCTGGGACATCCGGTGGCGGAGAACCCGATCGACTTGATGTTCGATGCGGTCTATGCCCATTACGGCCTCAACTGGCAGTTCTGGAAAAATGATGTGGCCACCACCGAGTTGCTGCGGCCCGCCATCAAGGGCTTGGCGCCCCTGGGTTATCGCGGTGTCGGCATCACCGTGCCCTACAAGGTGGATGTGATCCCCCTGCTCGATGAAGTTGACGATGATGTCAAGGCGATCGGCGCCGCCAACTACCTGACGATCGAAGACGGTCGCCTGATCGGCCACAACAACGATGGCAAGGGTGTGGTCAAGGCGATCCAGAAACAGCGCAGCCTCAAGGGAGAGCATGTGGTGATGCTGGGCGCCGGTGGCGCCGGCCGGGCGATGGCGGTGGAGATCGCCTGGGCCGGGGCGGCGCAGGTCACCCTGATCACCCGCCGCGAGGAGCAGGGCCGCGAGGTGGCCGAACGCATCACCGCCGTCAGCGGCGTGCCGGCCCATTGGCAGGCCTGGAGCTCACC
>CAIKWV010000446.1 GCA_903831165.1 uncultured cyanobacterium | reverse complement strand
GCAACGGGCAAACTGCAGGGACATCCTCCCGGAAAGCCCCGATGGCCCTGGACCTGAACGACCCGGAGCTCGAGTTCAACGACCTGGTCACCGCTTATCAGAGCTGGGTGATGGCGGTCATCAACGACGAGAAACTGGGCGGTGAGCCCCTGCTCACCGAGGACATCGCCGATGACGCCCTCAACGCCATGCGCTTCCTGCCCGATGTGGTGACCAGCGCGATCGAGACCACCCTGGCCCGCGTCTACGACGTGGATCCCGAGGAACTGGCCGAGCTGCTGTATCCGGAGAACTAAGGCCCCGGGGCCGGGTAGACAACGGCGGCAGGCGGTGCGGGACTAGGTTGAAGCCCACCTTAGGCACGGTTTTTCTTGATTCATGGACCGGCCCAACCTGCCCTCCTGAGCCCCACGGCCTCCGGAGGAAGCCCGACCGCTTCCGACGACGGTTCCAGCGACGAGGCAACGGTCAATTCCGGAGCCCGTCGCACCGATTTCGAGCTCAAGCCCTACATGGTCAGCTCCGACTGGATCGGAGCCTGGCAGATCGTCAACACCCTGGTGCCCTACGCGGCCCTGTGGTGTCTGGCGCTGTGGAGCCTGCATGGGGCCCCCTGGCTGCTGCTGCCCGTGCTGGCGGTGATGGTGCTCTTCCTGGCGCGATGTTTCTCGCTGATGCACGACTGCGGCCACTATTCCCTGTTCCGCAGCCGCCGCGTCAATCGCGCCGTGGGCTTCCTGCTGGGCGTGGTGGCGGGCATCCCCCAGCTGCCCTGGTCCCGGGGCCATGAGTTTCACCATCGCCACAACGGCAATTGGGAGCGCTACAAAGGCCCCTCCGCCCTGGTGAGCCTGGAGAAGTACCAACAGATGGAGCCTGGAGCCCAGCGGCTCTATCGCTGGCTGCGCCATCCGTTGATGCTGTTTCCCGGGGGGTTCTTTTATCTGGTGATCAAGCCGCGGGTGGAGCTGCTGCTCGGCCTGTGGGGCTTCATTCCGGCCGCCATTCAGGATCTGCGGGCCAACCCCAAGACCAGCTGGAGCGAGCTGCTGGCCAAGCACAAGAGTCGCTTCTGGCACAGCCCGGAGGAGTTTGTTGATCTGCTGCTGAACAACATCGCCGTGGTTGCGTTGTGGTGGTTGATGGCAACGCTGGTGGGGGCCGGCAACTTCTGGCTGATCTACTCACCGGTGATGACCTGTGGAGCCGCCATCTTCATCTGCATCTTCTTCGTCCAGCACAACTTCCCAGGCTCCTATGCCCACAGCAACAACGATTGGGATGCCATGGCGGGCACCCTGGAAGGCACCAGCGACCTGAATCTGCCGGCGATCCTGGACTGGTTTTCAGCTGACATCGGCTGTCATGCCATCCATCATCTCTGTGCGGCGATTCCCAACTACAGGCTCAGGGCCTGCCAAAGCCAGAACAACCATCTACTGAACGGCATCACGCTACTGAATCTGAATGATATTCCCAGCTGCTTTAAATACATCCTCTGGAATCAGCAGGCCGGACGCCTGACCACAGCCGAAGGTTTGTTGACCAAACGCAGAGAAGGGAGATTCAGCATTACGGTCGACGGCAACAACTGAAGCGTCATTGGCTTCATTGTTTTGCGGTCATCATGATCACAATCACCAACAACGCCGCCAGACCCACAACCGAGAGCGTCCCTTCCAGATCCACACGCTGCTCCGCGGACGATGGCACCGTTCTAGTGCAGCCCCCGGACCCCAGGGTTCAGCTGCCATCTAGGATGATTCCATGCCCGCAGCGAGCCAGGGCAGAGCAGCACCAAAGCATCAGGCTGGCAGGCTCCCGCCGCCAGGCAGCGTGCATTTCGATGCATGCAAGAGCATAGAAAGCAGATCACGCCCCTAATCCCTGCGAGAATGTCATGACAGAATCAGCCACGCCTGGCCTCACGATTGGGCAATTAGAAGCGAAATATCCGATGTACTGCAAAGCCATGCGTTTACTCCTGCGTGAAGGCTGCACGCTCAAACAGATTCAGCGCACCGTCTGCTGGGACAGGCTGGAAATCCTGCATAACAGCCTACCCAAAAGCTACAAATCTCCCGAGTACCTTTTCCTGCTGTTTCGCCGCGAATGGGAACAGCACAAAGCCTCAATCGCCTGATCCCAAGCCAGCTCGGCTCTCGCTCCCGAAGCCCCAAGCCGCTGACACGGGGTGCCAAAGACTGAATTTAGAGCCCAAGGATTTGCCGCAGAACAAGTCCAGCCGCGAACCCACAACCGAAGACTGACCGCGCAGGCCAGCTGAGCGCGGCCGCTGGGACTGGTTGCGTCGAACCGGTTGCAGCGAACCGATCGCGGCATAGGCCTGGCCAGGGAGGCGGCTGGCAAACAGCAGGGGCCGCAGAGCCCGTGGCGCCAATGGCGGACCGACTGTACCGGGCGCAAACCGTTCCCGCGACGGCAACCGACCCGATCCCTCTCAAAACCAACGGGTTCTCAGACCCAGCTCACCGACGTCCTGATCTGACGTCCCGCCAATTCAGCCCTGACCACGACCCACTGTTGAACCTGGTGCGCCACGGACAGCTTCGGCTGCCGGTTCACCGTGAAGCCTCGGCAAGAGTCGCAGCGCTGCCAAGCCAACAGCCGGTGGCCCCTGAGCCCACTCAACCGTAATCACGCCTGCTGCGCTGGACGGTCGGCAACACGGCGGAACCCATGGCCATGCCCCGAACAGTCGTCACCGACCAAAACCCAAAAAAAACCGTCCCCCGATCAAGGGAGACGGTTGGCCAAGGACTCAGCCCTGAGGCTGAGCCACTGAATGGGCTACAGATCAGTAACGGCCGCGGCCGCCGCCGCCGCCACCACCGCCGTAACCACCACCACCACCGCCGTTGCGGTTGCCGCCACCGTAGCTGCGGCGCGCGCCGCGCTCAGCCATCATGTCCACGCTGGTACGCATGGGATCAGGCTGACCGGCTGGAGGACGCGGCTCGCGTGGCTCATTGGCATAACCCGCGGGTTGCTGCGGCATGCCGTTGCCCATGGGGCGGCCACGACCCTGGCCT
>CAIKWV010000445.1 GCA_903831165.1 uncultured cyanobacterium | reverse complement strand
CTGCTGGAGCCCGCCGGCCTGGCCGCCCCTTTGGCCAGCGGCTTCCGCCCCGGGCCCAGTGACTGGCTGTGCCTGGCGCGCCCGGCCAAGCGGCTGCGCCCCGGCGAGGTGCTGCAACTGGAGCAGGACGACCTGCCCCCGATCGCCCTGGAGGTGGTGGCCGTCGATGGGACCAGCGGCGGGCGGGTGATTCGCTTTCCGCCCTCCTGCACCAGTGCCGAAACGATCGAGCCGCTGCTGCAGCGCTACGGCACGATTCCGCTGCCCCCGTACATCCAGGTCCACGACGCCAGCGATAACGACCGCTACCAGACCCGCTTCGCCAACCGACCGGGGGCGGTGGCAGCGCCGACGGCGGGGCTCCATCTTTCCGATGAGCTGCTGGAGGCCGTGCAGCAGCGCGGCGTGGAACTGGCCCGGGTCACCCTGCATGTCGGCCTGGGCACCTTCCGCCCCCTGGAGAACGACGATCTCAGCCAACTGCAGTTGCACAGCGAATGGGTGGAGCTGGGCGAAGAGCTGGTGGCGGCCGTGGCCGCCTGCCGGGCCCGGGGCGGTCGGGTGATCGCCGTGGGCACCACCAGCGTGCGCAGCCTGGAGGGGGTGGCGGCCCTGCATGGCGGCCAGCTGCAGCCCCACCGGGGGCCGGTGAATCTGGTGATCCAGCCCGGTTTCCGCTTCGCCGTGGTGCAGGGGCTGCTCACCAACTTCCACCTGCCCAAGAGTTCCCTGTTGCTGCTGGTCAGCGCCCTGATCGGTCGCCGGCGGCTGCTGGGCCTCTATCAGGAGGCCATCGACCGGGGCTACCGCTTCTTCTCCTACGGCGATGCGATGTGGATCGCCCCCGAGGCGGTGCTGGCCGAGGCCCGGCCGCCGCTGCCCTGATCCGAAGCGCCAGCCCTGGACTCCAGGAAAGGGGACTGGACTGCAGGGGCGTGCGGGGCAGTGGCATGGAGGGCAGTGGCATGAAGGGCAGTGTCATGGAGGGGAGTGGCAGCAACGGCAGCCGGCTGCAGCGCGGCAGCCCCCTGGTAGCCCTCCGGCAACCGCAGCGACCAGCAAACGTCAGCCCAGGAGCCGCTGGGAGCTCCGCTGCCGCCGTCCCGGGTGCTGGCGAGCAGGTCGCTGAGGCCGCTGAGGCCGCGGCCATCGGCCTTGAGACGGGCCTCCAGGCCGCACCAGATGAGCAAAAAGGCCTGGCGTCGCGCTCGCTCATCGGTGTGATCCCGTTGCAGCTGCAGCAAGGCCGCTTCACCGAGATAGCGACGGGCGATCGCCGGCCAGTCGAGCTGGTCCCGGTCCCGCTCCAGATCGACGCCCACGGCCCGGTCGGCATGAAGACCCAGCAGGATCAGATCGCCCGAATGGGAGACGTTGAAGTGGGGGGCGCCGGCCACCACCGGTTTGCCGTGGGCCTGGGCGGTGAACGGCAGATCGGCGGCGCCGCAGCCCAGCAGCTGGGCCAGCCAGGCCCGCATCAGGCCACGCCCCAGCAGGAAGTGGTCGGAGTCCCGGGGCAACCGAAACCGTTGCAGCCGCACGAGCTCTGCGGCGGAGAGGCTCTGCAGCAACCGTTGGCGCCAGGCCGGGGTCAGGGCGGCCTGGCGCCGGTCGACCAGCAGCAGCAGGGGCCGCTCGGCCGCCAGCGCCGGCTGGGGGAAGGGGAAGTCGCCGGGATCCCCTTCGCCGAGGGGCCAGGGCTGGGGTTGCAGCGGGGATTCGGCAGCGGCGATGTCGCTCAAGGGCTTGGCTGATGACGCGAAGGGAATCCGGTTGGCCAATCTGCCACTGGTGCACTGCCTTGAACAGGCTGGGCTGCACTGGCTCTGCAGGGCTCAATGCCGTCACCGCCGCACCCCGGCAGCAGCCAGCACCGGACCCGGCAGATCTCTGGGTCGCGGCCATCCTGGATCCTGGCGTGAACGCGGACTAGGCCCGCGCTGGAGGTCGGATTACGCCAGACGCTCCACCCCCTCAAACAACCGGAAGGCAGGATCCCCACTGGCCAGGATCAACCCGTCCGTCACGGCCTGGGCGGCCAGCAGGCGATCGAACGGATCGCGGTGGTCCACCCGCCAAAGGCCGGCGCGGCGCGCCACTTCACCGCTGATCGGGATCTCGGTGGCGGCCAGACCATCGAGGGCCATGGCGTAGTTGTGCACCACCACAGCCGCCTGCTGCAGTTTGCCGATGCGCCACTTGGTGGCGATCTCCCAGGCCGTCGCGGCGCTGACGAACAGCGCGTTGCCACTGTCCTGCAACGCTTCACGCAGGTCAGGGCTGAGCTTCTGTGGTTCAAGAACGGCCCAGAGCAGCACGTGGGTGTCCAGGAGCAGCTTCATGCTCCCCAGCGCTCCAGTTCGTCGTCACTCAAGGGCTCGAAGAAGGCCTCGTCCACGCTGCCCTGCAGAAAACCGAGCTGGCGGCGTGGTGCGGGATCAAGGGGCACCAGCTGGGCACAGGGCTTGCCGTTGCGGGCCAGCACGATGCGCTCACCGGCCGCCACCCGCGCCAACAGGGCGGAGAGATGGGTCTTGGCCTCCTGGACGTTGACACTGCGCGGAACGCCCTGGGGGGATAGGGGGGAAAGCGGAGTCATCAGCAAGCAACTGGTCTGGTCTGGATGGTCAGACTAAGACGATGCCGACCATCAAAAAGCCCCCAGCTGGTGGGGGCTTGGATGCGCTGAACGCTGACCAGATCCTGCAGGACTTAGCGATCTGATCCGGAGCGCTCAGAACCTGGGACTGGCGTTGAAGCTCAGGCGGCAGCCAGGTTGGCGGCGACGAAGTCCCAGTTGACCAGCTTGTCGAGGTAGGTGGTCATGTAGTCGGGACGGCGGTTCTGGTAATCCAGGTAGTAGGCATGCTCCCAGACGTCCATGGTCAGCAGGGCTTTCTGGCCATGGGCCAGGGGCAGATCCGCATTGGCGGTCTTGGTGACCTTGAGGGTGCCGCCATCGAGCACCAGCCAGGCCCAGCCACTGCCGAACTGGGTGGCACCAGCGGT
>CAIKWV010000444.1 GCA_903831165.1 uncultured cyanobacterium | reverse complement strand
TCGAACACTCCCAGCTCGTGGGTGGCGCCGAAGCGGTTTTTGACGGCCCGCAGCAGCCGGTGGCTGGCGAAGCGGTCGCCCTCGAAGGTGAGCACCGCATCGACCAGGTGCTCCAGCACCTTGGGACCGGCCAGGGCTCCCTCCTTGGTCACGTGACCCACCAGCACCACCGCCGTGTCCTGGCGCTTGGCGATGCGGGCCAGGGCGGCAGCGCACTCGCGCACCTGGGCCACCGAGCCCGGTGAACTGGCCAGTTCGCCGTCATGCAGGGCCTGGATGCTGTCGATGATCGCCACCGCCGGCCGCAGCAGCTCCAGCTCCTGCAGCACCAGCTCCAGGTCGGTCTCGGCCAGCAACTGCAGCCGCGAGAGGGGCAGGTCCACCCCGGCCTCGGCCTGAGCGGCTTCCCCCGACTCCCCCAGGCGCCGCCAGCGCAGCTTCACCTGCTGGGCCGATTCCTCGGCGCTGACGTACAGCACCGTCTGCTGCTCGGCCATCGCCCGGGCGCTCTGCAGCAGCAGGGTGCTCTTGCCGATGCCGGGATCGCCCCCCAGCAGCACCAGCGATCCCGGCACCAGCCCTCCCCCCAGCACCCGATCCAGCTCGCCATAGCCACTGGCCAGGCGCTGCAGCGGCCGCTCGCCGACGCTGGCGATCGGCTCGGAACGGTGGGCGCGGCCGGGGGCCTGGGGCTCGGCCGGACTGGGCACGGGCCGGCGGCGGCGGTTGTCCGCCACGGCCTCCTTCTGCTCCACCAGCGTGTTCCAACCCCCGCAGGCGGAGCAGCGCCCGAAGAACTGGCGGGTGCGGGCGCCGCAGGCCTGACAGACGAAGGAGGCGGCAGGGCGGGGCACTGACTATGAAGAAAGGTGGCGTTTGGTAATGAAGCACCTCTGGGCGCTTTTCAGTGGATCGGATCCATGGGCGCCGATCGGGCGCCTGTCCCAGGGCACTCCCCTTCGAGACCCTCCAGCAGCGAACTCCGCTGCAGCGCCTTCCCCGCGCCCTGCGGGGCGCTCCCGTTCCAGCATGACCGCGACCACCACCCCCACGAACTCACCCGCCCGAGAAACCATCCTCGTCGTCGACGACGAGGCCAGCATCCGGCGCATCCTGGAAACCCGGCTGTCGATGATCGGCTACCAGGTGATCACCGCCTGCGACGGCGAAGAGGCCCTGGAGATCTTCCACCAGCGCTCACCGGATCTGGTGGTGCTCGACGTGATGATGCCCAAGCTCGACGGCTACGCCGTCTGCCAGGAGCTGCGCAAGGACTCGGATGTGCCGATCGTGATGCTCACCGCCCTGGGCGATGTGGCGGACCGCATCACCGGTCTGGAGCTGGGGGCCGACGACTACGTGGTCAAACCCTTCAGCCCCAAGGAGCTGGAGGCCCGCATCCGCTGCGTGCTGCGCCGGGTCGACAAGGAGCAGGTGGCCGGCATCCCCAACTCCGGGGTGATCCAGGTGGGCGACCTGCGCATCGACACCAACAAGCGCCAGGTGTTCCGAGGCAACGAGCGCATCCGGCTCACCGGCATGGAATTCAGCCTGCTGGAGCTGCTGGTCAGCCGCTCCGGCGAAGCCTTCAGCCGGGGCGAGATTCTGCGGGATGTGTGGGGTTA
>CAIKWV010000443.1 GCA_903831165.1 uncultured cyanobacterium | reverse complement strand
CCTCGAGTTCGACAAGGCCAAGATGACCGCCAAGGTCAACGGCAAGATCGAGCGCGAATGGGTCGCCCTCGAAATCAACGAACTGCTGGTGGTGGAGTTCTACAGCCGCAAGGTCTGAGCCATCCCCTGCATCCGGGGCCTGTTCCCGGCCTGGCCCCCGCCCCCTGCGGGGGCTTTTTCATGGCTGGTCCCTTGCGGTTGGCACCGGCCGACGGGGCCCGTCCCCGCCGGGCCGGGCCGATCGACTCAGGGTTGGATCAGGGCCGCCTCGATATAGGAATAAGGGCGTTCATCGGTGGCCAGGTAATAGAGCAACACCAGCTCGCCGCGGTCGTTCTGGCGCAGTTGGGGGTAGCCCATGTCGAAGCTGTGGGGGTTGCTGCGGATCAGCCGCTGGGACCCCCAGCTGCGGCCGCCGTCAGCGCTGAGCCGCAGCAGCATCCGCTGACCGTCGCGATCGGCCCAGGCACAGGCGAGCCGACCGTCCCGCAGGCGGGTCAGGGCGGGGGGATTGCCGTTGTGGGCTCCCGTCTCGCCCACCCGCGACAGAAACGTCCAGCTGCGGCCACCATCGCTGGAGCCGTAGGCATCGATCCAGTTGGCCTCCTGTTCGCCGGCCAGCGGATCGCGGCGACGCAGGGCGGTGACCAGCCCCGCGTCGCCCAGATCGACGCTGGAGGGCATCACCGCCCGCCGTCCATCGCTCCAGGGCACCACCCAGCTCACGAAGTGGAAATGGAGGCCGCCGTCGAGGCTTTCGGCCACGAAGGTTTTATCGAGGCGGTTGTTGAACTTGCCGAGCCGGGGATCGCGCGCCGACAGCAGGAACAGGATCGACGCCGGGCCCCGCACCAGGTAGGAGGTGCGGGAGGTGAGGATCAGGCCACGCAGGGCGGGTTCGCGCTCCAGGCCCTGGAAGCGATAGGGCCCCTGCCAGCTGTGGCCCCGGTCGGCCGAGACGTAGAAGCGGCCCAGTCGCTGCTCCGGGTCCTTGCGCCCATCGGCCAGCACCCGCACGGCCAGATCCGGATCGTCGAAGCGGATCGGTTCCGTGGGCTGGCCGGCCTTGCCGTCGAGGCTGAAGGGGGGATCGGGCTCCTGCCGGCTCCAGCTCCTGCCGCCATCGCGGGAGCGGGCCAGCTGCAGCAGCTGGGGACTGCCGATCTTGTGGCCATCGGGCTTGTCGACCCAGGGGCCGTTGACATAGCCGACCAGCAGTTCGCGGCCGTTCTCCCAGCTCCAGAGCCCCTGATTGGCGGGCCAGGCCAGAAAGCGCCCCGGCTCCGCCACCACCGTCTGCAGGGAAACCCGGCTTGCCGCTGGTCGCACCGTGCGGCCACGGGCCGGAACAGGAGCAGCTCCCGGGCCGGAACCGGGCCTGGGGCTCAAGCCTGGGCTGGGAGCCGGGGGCAACGCTGAGGCTGGCATTGGAGCCTGGAGCAGCAGGGCCGTGCCCAGCAGGCCAGGGGCGAGCCATCGCCTCCGTAACAGTCTCTCCGGGGAAAGCGTCCCCAAGCACAACCTCAGCCGTAGAAGTCTCCCCACGAGCAAGGTCCCCGGAAGCAGCCGTGCCTGAAGCTGCCCGCCAGCAAGGCGGTGCACCTGCCGCGGCCCTCCCTGCAGCGGAAAGTCCTGCAGGCCGGACGCCAGAAGCCCGGTGCCCAGCCGCCGGCCCCTGGCCCTCATCCCTGAATCAGCGTTTCCAGCGCCGCCGTCACATCGGCCTGGCGCATCAGCGCTTCGCCCACCAGCACCGCATCGGCGCCCGCCTGCATGACGCGATCGAGATCGCCTCGGCTGAACAGGCCCGATTCGGACACCAGCAGGCAGCCCTTGGCCCGGATCCGTTCGCCGTAGCGCTCCATCAGCCGCTCCGTGGTGGCCAGATCGACCGAAAACGTGCTCAGATCGCGGTTGTTGATGCCGAT
>CAIKWV010000442.1 GCA_903831165.1 uncultured cyanobacterium | reverse complement strand
GATCTGGCCCGAAACCATGAACGCGCTGACTGCCCTGCGCCGCACGCCCCTGGCCTGGCGGCAGACCAGCCATCGACCGATGCGGCTGCTCGCCGCCATCGCCGGGGTCAGCTTCGCCAACGTACTGGTGTTCTTCCAGCTGGGCCTGGCCAGTGGCCTCTATGCCAGCCAGAAGCGCCCCCTGGAGCGGCTCAACGGCGAGCTGGTGATGGTGAGCCGCCGCTACACCAACCTGGGCGAACCGCTCAACCTGCCCCGCAGCCGCCTGATCCAGGCCCTGGGGGTGCAGGGGGTGAAGGCGGTGACGCCCCTCTACATCGGCAAGACCGACTGGCTCAACCGCGACAGCCGCGAGAAGAAACAGGCGCTGATCTTCGGGCTGTCGCCGGAGAATCCGGCCCTGCGCATCCCTGAAGTGACGGCCGATCCGGGCCGGCTGCTGCGGCCCGATGGCCTGTTCTTCGACACCCTCTCCAAGAAGGCCGCCGGTCCGGTGGGCCAGGTGGTGGCCAAGGAGGGCTACTACGACACCGAACTGCGCGGCAAGCGGGCGGTGGTGAACGGGCTGTTCAGCATGGGGCTCACCTTTGCCGCCGACATCAACCTGCTCACCTCCGCCAGCAACTTCAAGACCTGGTTCCCGGACCAGAGCAGCGACGACATTCAGATGGGCGTGATCCAGCTGGAGCCGGGCGTCAGCCCGCTGCAGGTGCAGGCCACCTTGAACAGCTTTCTCGATCCCTCGGTGAAGGTGCTGACCCTCCAGGAACTGGAAGCGGTGGAAGTGGATCACTGGCGCAACAACACCTCCTTCGGGCTGATCTTCAACCTGGGGGTGCTGGTGGGCCTGGTGGTCGGCGCGATCATCGTCTATCAGATTCTTTATTCCGACGTCAGTGATCATCTGCCGGAATACGCCACGATGAAGGCGATGGGTTATAGCGATCGCTTCGTCGTCGGCATCATCGTCCAGGAATCGGTGCTGCTGGCAGCCCTGGCCTTTGCCCCCAGCCTGCTGCTGTCGATGGGGCTCTATGCCTTGCTGGCCCGCTCCACCTCGCTGCTGATCGCCATGACCCTGCAGCGGGCCCTGGCGGTGTTCGCCCTGACCCTGGTGATGTCCGCCGGTTCGGGCTGGCTGGCCACCGGCAAGCTGCGGCGGCTCGATCCCGCCGACATCTTCT
Organism: uncultured cyanobacterium; assembly: GCA_903831165.1. Classification (GTDB taxonomy): domain Bacteria; phylum Cyanobacteriota; class Cyanobacteriia; order PCC-6307; family Cyanobiaceae; genus Cyanobium. The sequence continues at coordinate 5,130 of CAIKWV010000442.1, read as the reverse complement.
GATGGCCGCGCCGAACGCTGCAGCCGGGCCGCCGGACAACGCCGACCGCGAGCTGCGCATCGCCGTGCAGCATCTCGACCACTGGTTCGGCGAGGGGGAGACCGCCAAACAGGTGCTCAGCGACATCAACCTCAGCGTGCACGCCGGTGAGATCGTGATCCTCACGGGGCCCTCCGGCTCGGGCAAGACCACCCTGTTGACCATGCTCGGCGGCCTGCGGGCGGCCCAGAACGGCAGCCTCCGGGTGCTGGGGGAGGAGCTGCTCCATGCCGACAACGGCTGTCTGACCCGGCTGCGGCGCCAGGCGGGCTTCATCTTCCAGGCCCACAATCTGCTGCCGTACCTGACGGCCCTGGAGAACGTGCGCTTCGGCCTGGAGGTGACGCCCGCCTGGCTGGAGCGGGGCCGGGCGGCGATGGACGACTGCGGCGCCGCCATGCTCGGCCACGTGGGACTGGCGGAGCGGCTGCACTACTTCCCCGAAAAACTCTCCGGCGGCCAGAAGCAGCGGGTGGCGATCGCCCGGGCCCTGGCCCCCAGCCCCAGGCTGCTGCTGGCCGATGAACCGACCGCCGCCCTCGACAAGACCTCCGGCCGCGACGCGGTCGCCCTGTTCCGCCAGCTGGCGGACGACCACGGCGCCGCGATCGTGATGGTCACCCACGACAACAAGATCCTCGACATCGCCGATCGGATCGTCAACCTCGAGGGCGGCCAGCTGGTGGACGGCTGAACGGGGCACTCAGGCGGGACAGGCCCGGGCCTTGGCAGGAGCCGGCGGAACCGGGAAAGACTGAGCAGACCAGGGCCATGGCGCCTGGCTGACCCAACCCGCTGCCATCACGAGGGTGTGCTGCAACACCGGCCGGCGTGATCCAGGCTCCGGGCTGTTGAACTGCCCTTAACCGCTCCGCTCGAGACTGACGCTGACGCGTTGCCATGGCGATGGGCCTCACCCCGGAGGAAGAGAGCATCGTTGCGGCCGCGGTCCACTCCGGCCTGCTGGCCCACCGGGCAGCGCCCCGCTATCTGCCCGCCTGGTCCTGCACCCTGCTCAGCTGCCTGCTGGCCCTGCCGACCCTGGGGCTGTCGCTGCTGTTCATCCCCATCCTGTGGGTGGCGCAGCATGAGATCGCCGCCGCTCGCATCGCCAGGCTGCGGGCCCGGCTGGCAAGTCAACCGAATGGCCAACTGGCGCCCCATCTCTAGTCTGCAGGGGCTGAGTCGGGATTGATGCCATGACCAAGGCACGCCTGAAAGGGAAACCAGGGCCACGAAGCGAAGGGCGCAGCAAGGCCAACTTCCTCGTCCCGGGCACCACCGTGTTCATCGGCGAGCGCAAGCTCAGCGAAGCGGAGATCGATCTGTTCGTCTACGACGCCACCACGCTGCGGGAGGCGCGGGCGGTGGGCCAGGCCGAATGGCGCGAGGCGCGGGATGGCCCGGGCGTGGTCTGGATCAACGTTAGCGGCGTCCACGATGTGGAGCTGATCGAGCAACTGGGCCAGGACTTCGGCCTGCATCCGCTGACCACCGAAGACATCGCCAACACCTCGCAGCGGCCCAAATGGGAGGAGTTTCCCGACTACGCCTTCATCGCCCTGAAGATGATCGAATGCCTCCCCGGCGAAGCCCAGGTGAAGGTGGAGCACGTCAGCCTGATCCTGGGGCGCAACACCGTCATCTCCTTCCTGGAAGATGAGGGGGATGTGTTCGAGAGCGTGCGCCAGCGGCTACGGCGCGGCACCGGGCGTGTGCGCAGCAAAGAGGCCGACTATCTGGCCTTCTGTCTGATGGATGCGGTGATCGACCACTACTTCCTGACGGTGGAGCGCATCGGTGATCTGGTGGAACAGTTTGACGAGGATCTGCTGAGCAATGTCCGCCATGAGGACATCCCGCAACTGCATCGCTTCAAGCGCAATCTGCTCAATCTGCGCCGGGCCATCTGGCCGCTGCGGGAGGTGCTGTCCTCGATCAGTCGCAGCGAATCACCGCTGCTGCAGAAGGACACTCAGCTGTACTGGCGCGATCTGTATGACCACAGCGTCCAGGTGATCGACATGGTCGAAACCGCCCGCGACACCCTGGCCAGCATGCACGACACCTACCTCTCCAGCCTCAGCAACCGCATGAACGAGGTAATGAAGATTCTGACAATTATTTCAACGATCTTCATCCCCCTCACCTTTATCGCCGGCGTCTACGGCATGAACTTCAAAAACATGCCCGAACTGGACTGGCAAGACGGCTACTTCCTGGTGCTGGGCGTGATGCTGGCGATCGGCATCAGCCTGATCGTCTACTTCCGGCGCCGCAACTGGCTCTGAACCGCGGGCGCCATCCGCTCCGCCCGCCACTCACTCGCGAGGCCATGGCCGCCAATGACGAAGCGGCCTACGGTGGCCGCCGAGCGCCCTGGAGACGGGTCCCATCGCCCCCCGCGTCAGAACGGTCAACCGACCCACCGGTCCCCAGGACAGTCCTGAAGAGCAGCTGATCGCCAAGCTGCGTCGTATCGAGACCCTGCACGCCCGGGCCGGCAGCGAGGGCGAGAAGGTGGCGGCCCAGCGGGCCCGCGAACGCATCCAGGCCCGGCTGCAGCAGCTGGCGGCCGAGGAACCGCCGATCGAGTTCCGCTTCTCGCTCTCGGACCAGTGGTCGCGCCATCTGTTCGTGGCCCTGCTGCGGCGCTACGGAATCACCCCCTACCGCTACCGGGGCCAACGGCGCACCACCGTGATGGCCAGGCTGAGCCGCAGCTTCGTCAACGACACCCTCTGGCCGGAATTCCAGGAGCTGCAGCAGACGCTCTCGGCCTACTTCGACGCCCTCACCGACCGGGTGATCGAGCAGGCGCTGGAGGTGAAAGCCGGCGAAGCCGAGGAGCGGCCCGAGCCCCAGGCGTTGGCACCGGCCGATCATCAGCCATCGTTGCTGTAGGGGCCCGCGGAGCCCCAACCTCAGCGCTTGATGAGCCAGAACAGCGCACCATGCCCGGATCAATTCGCAGGTCGGCCAGAACCACCCATCAGCCTCAGCGCAGCAGTTCGCCCTGGTCGATCCCGGTGTCGGCGGCCGCTGAAGCCGCCACAAGGGGATCGGGGACCTGGCCTGGGTCCCGGACCCGGACCGGAACCGGCGCCTCGATGGCGTCCTCCCCCACCGATCCCCAGAAGCCGTGCTTGCGGAAGTGATCCAGCCCCAGGCGCAGGCGGTAGCTGGCGTGATCCTCGTGGCCGGCCCAGTCGTCGATCCGCGCCGCCAGGGCGCGGCAGGTGCCCAGGTGGCGGGCAGCGTGTTTGTAGCGGCTGGAGCGGGCCTGCTCGAGACTGAAATCGATCATCGCCCGCAGGCAAAGGCTGGCCGCCAGGGGCTGCTGGCGCTCCAGGGCCTCGGCCACCGGTGAGAGCAATTCATAGCTGTCGCCTTCCAGTTCCCCGTGGCGCTCCAGGATCAGCCGGGCGGCCCGGCGCTGATCGGGCCAGAGATGGAGAAAACGCAGGGCCTGCTCAAAGCTGGGATGGCTGGAGGCCAGATCCAGGGCCCGATCCTCCGCCTCGACATCCTCAAAAGCGGGCAGCCGCTTGAGGTAGTCGCGCAGGTACGGGATGGACAACGCGCGCTCCACCTGGCGCCAGCGCAGGGCCTGGGCCTCCTCGTGGCGCTCCAGGGCCTCCAGGGCGGCGATCCGGGCATCGAGCCACTCGATCAAGCCCGCCTGGCGGCCGCGGCTCTCCGGATCGGCGGCCGCCAGGATCGCCAGGGCTTCGGCGGCCCGGCCTGCGGTGGTGAGCCGTTGCGCTACCTCAGCCGCGAACACCGGCACCTGGAGGGCCTCAGGGTCATGGTCGCGGTATTCGGCCAGGTAGGCCTCGGCATCACCCCGGGCATCGGCGATGTCCAGCATCGCCAGCCGCACCGTGATCAACGCCGACTCGCTCCTGCCCTTGCGGCCCCGCAGGGCGTTCAGCCGCAGGCTGAGATGCTGCAGCCCCTCCGGACCCAGGGCCCGCTGGACATGGTCGATCAGGTGGTCGAACTGGCCGTAGCCGTTGTCGATCAAGGCCGCGTAGACCTGATCCGCCAGCACCTCGGGCTTGACCTGGGCCCGCTCCGCCACCGCCCCCAGATCGGCCGTGGCCTGGTGAAACAGGGGCATCAGGGCGCCGTCGCTGTCGTCGCAGCGCTCCACCACCGGCTCCACCAGCTCCAGCAGGCTCCAGAGCAGGTCCACCGCCAAGGCGGGGTCGTGATCAGCGATCGGCCCGATGATCGCCTGGCGCTGCTGCTCCAGGTCCTTGATCAGGGCATGGCGCTGACGGGCGTCGAGGAAGCTGCCGGCGCGGGCGATCGTCGCCAGGCGCTTGCGCACCTCCCGGGCCACATCGGCGGGGCCAGAGTCGGCCGCCAGGGCCAGCCGCAGGGTGCGCTTGGCGGCGGCATTGCCCTGGGACAGGCTGATCAGCAGCTCGGCCAGGCGCGCCGCCCCCAGGGCCTCCAGGTTCTTGGCGTTGAGCGTGGTCTTGCTGGCCATCGCGCTTGATCGCTGGGCATTCAGGGATTTGTCGACCCATCCTCACCCCAGTTCCGCCAGGCAGGCCGCCGCACCAACTGCGCCGGCCAGGCCACGCCGATCGTCGCGAGGCGGCCAGGGGACAGCGGCAGGACCACTCGCAGCGATAACGCGACACGAAACAACAAATCCCAATCCTTGCCGTGATCCAGGCGACATTGTTGCCCGTGCGACATTGCTGCCCAGGCGAGATCGTTTTCCAGGCAACATTGTTTTCTGAGCGACATTGTTTTCTGAGCGACATTGTTTTCTGAGCGACACTGTAATCCAGGCGACATTGTTGCCCAGGCGACAGGAATACGCAGGACGTTTATCGAACCATAAACAAACCAAAACGTCCCCTGAACCCATCCACAACCATCGCAACGTTTGATAGGAGTGTTTTATTTTGTTGATTGATCCATGGCTATTTGGTTTTCGGGTGTGGCCTCAGGCGACGCCACCACGTCGTCCGGAATCTTCTGGACCCGCACCCAGAAATCAGCCAGTGACAACACTGGTGCGGCCGTCGATCTGATCCTTGAACTGTCGGAAACGGCAGATTTCAAGACAGT
>CAIKWV010000441.1 GCA_903831165.1 uncultured cyanobacterium | reverse complement strand
CGGCCCTCAAGCAGGCCCACATCGGCGTGGCCATGGGCATCACCGGCACGGAGGTGAGCAAGGAGGCCTCGGAGATGGTGCTGCTCGACGACAACTTCGCCACGATCGTCAACGCGGTGCAGGAGGGGAGGCTGGTGTACGCCAACATCCGCCGCTTCGTCAAATACATCCTCGGCAGCAATGTCGGCGAACTGGTGACGATCGCCGCCGCTCCCCTGGTGGGCCTGGTGGGGGTGCCGATGTCGCCGCTGCAGATCCTGTGGATGAACCTGGTCACCGATGGCGTCCCGGCTCTGGCCCTGGCCCTGGAACCGGGCGAGGCGGGCCTGATGGATCGGCCGCCGGCCGAGCCGGGCGAGTCGATCTTCGCCCGGGGCATCGGCAGTTACATCCTGCGGGTCGGCGTCATTTTCGGTCTGATCACGATTGCGCTGATGGTCTGGTCCTATCGCACCTACGGCAACAGCGGCCCCTGGAAGACGATGGTGTTCACCACCCTCTGCCTGGCCCAGATGGGCCACGCCATCTCGGCCCGCAGCGACCTGCCGCTGCTGCAGGTCAAACCCTTCTCCAACCCCTGGCTGCTCTGGGCCGTGGTCGTCACCACCGGTCTGCAGCTGGCCCTGCTCTACGTGCCGGTCCTGTCGCGCTTCTTCGGCACCGTGCCCCTGCCTGGCCAGGACCTGATGATCTGCGTGGGCGTCAGCCTGCTGTTCTTCCTCTACCTGGAGCTGGAGAAACTGGTGCGTCTCTGGCGCCGCAACCGCCACGCCCACAGCTGAGCGCTCTGGCGCCGGCGCTGGCCTCACTCGGGTTGGGGCTTCTCCGCCGGCTCCGATCCGGCGCCGGGGCCCGCCCGCATCTGGGTCAGGAAGAAGGTCATGCCCGAGATCGCCGCCAGGGCCAGCATGATCAGCGAGCCGCTCAGCCGGAGTCCGACCCGCTCGCTGGCGTCGGCTTCGCTGAGCGGATGGCCGCAATCGCTGCAGATCAGCATCGGGCGCTTGCGGCCGACCTTGGTGAGCATCCGACCGCCGCACTTGGCACATCCCATCCAGGTCCCAGCAGCGAGCTCCACTCTTGCAGCCGCGGTCGGCCTGGTGACGGCAACAACGGGCACAGAACCTCGCTGGGGGGACGCCTGCGGCGAGGCATAAGCGCAGCTTGCTGTTGCCATAGGCGTTCCCTGCCTCGCCGCCCACCCAAAAGCCCGATGGGGCCTTTAGTTTTCCCGGCCAAGGCGCGACCTGCGCCATCCCTGCCGCCATGACCCTGCTCTTTGCCCAGTCGGCCTGGCTGGTCCCCCTGTATCCGCTGTTGGCGTCGCTGCTGTCGTTCCTGTGGTCGCCGGGGCTGATCAGCCGCACGGGACCACGCCCCTGTGGCTACATGAACCTGATGATGGTGACGTTGGCCTTTCTGCACAGCACCCTGGCGTTGCTGGCCCTGCACACCAACTCCCAGGCCGGCTCCGCCGCCCTGTACCAGCCCCTCACCTTCGGCTGGACCTGGCTGCAGACCGCCGGCCTGCGCATCGGCTTCGACGGCCTGATCACCGAGCCCGCCCTGATCGCGATGACCGTGATCACCGGCCTGCATGTGCTGGTGCAGATCTATTCGATCGGCTACCTCGAGATGGACTGGGGCTGGCCGCGCTTCTTCGGCTCGCTCAGCTTCTTTGAAGCCGGCCTGTGCGCCCTGGTGCTGACCGATTCGATCTTCTTCAGCTACGTGATCCTGGAGCTGCTCACCCTCGGCACCTATCTGATCGTCGGCACCTGGTACAACCAGCCCCTGGTGGTCAAGGGCGCCCGCGACGCCTTCCTGACCAAGCGGATCGGTGACCTGATCCTGCTGGTCGGGGTGATTGCCCTGCTGCCGATCACCGGCACCTGGAACTTCCACGGCCTGCAGGCCTGGGCCGCCGATCAGACCAACAACCAGATGGCTCTGCCGGCAGGTTTCAGCCTGATCCTGCTGGCCCTGATCGCCGGCCCGATGGGCAAGTGCGCCCAGATCCCGCTGCACCTCTGGCTCGATGAAGCGATGGAGAGCCCCCTGCCCTCCACGGTGCTGCGCAACTCGGTGGTGGTGGTCGGCGGCGCCTGGGTGCTGCTGCGCCTCGAGCCCCTGATCGAGCTCAGTCCCCTGGTGGCCACGGTGCTGGTGGTGGTCGGCGGCACCAGCGCCCTGGTGGGGGCCTTGATCGCTCTGGCCCAGATCGATGTCAAGCGGGCGCTTTCGTTCCTGGTCAGCAGCTGGCTGGGTCTGTTGTTCGTGGCGGTCGGGCTGGGCGGCACCGCCGTCGCCGACCACCTGATGCTCGTCTACCCGTTGCCGATGGCGTTGATGCTGCTGGCCATCGGCGCCATCGTGCTCACCAATGTCACCCAAGATTTGACCCAGCTGGGGG
>CAIKWV010000440.1 GCA_903831165.1 uncultured cyanobacterium | reverse complement strand
GGGTTCGATCATCGGAAACGCAGGGTGCGTGGACGTCGGCTCATTCTTCCATGATGGGAGCCTCGACCGCGACGCTTCGCCACCATCCGTGACGGCCGGTTCCACCAACGCCCCGATGCCCAACCCCGCCGAATCCCCCCCAACGATTGAGGCTGTCCCGGCCCCCCCGGCCCCCCCGGCCCTGAGCGGCCTGATCAAGGCCCTGATCGTCGTGGCCGCCAGCGCCAGCCTGGTGCTGGCCCTGTTGTTGCTCGGTGCCAGCCACAGCGATCCCTACACCCAGGCCACGCTCGATCTGGTGGGATCGGAGTCCAACGGCGGCCGCCTGTTCCGGCTCAACTGCGCCGGTTGCCATGGGCTGGCGGCCCAGGGGCTGGTGGGACCCAACCTGCATGGCGTCAGCCATCGCAAGAACGACCGTCAGCTGATCCAGCAGGTGGTGAGCGGCCGCACGCCGCCCATGCCCCGCTTCCAGCCCGAACCCCAGGCGATGGCCGACCTGCTGGCCTTCCTGCACAGTCTTCCCTCCTGAGCGGGATGCCGTCCTGACCATGTCCCCCCAAACCGGCCCCCCATGAGCCTCCAGTTGGTGCTGGTGGAGCCCGCCGGGCCCCTGAATGTGGGCAGCGTGGCCCGGCTCTGCGCCAATTTCGGCATCGAGGGCCTGCGGCTGGTGGCGCCGCGCTGCGATCCCCTCGGCGAGGAGGCCCGCCGCATGGCCGTGCACGGGGTGGGGCTGCTGGAGCGGGCGCGCACCTATCCGACCCTGGCGGCGGCCCTGGCCGATTGCCGTCGGGTGGTGGCCACCAGCGGCCGCGGCGAGGGGGAACCGCTGCCGCCGAGCCCCCCCGCTGAAGCGCTCCGCTGGCTGCTGCGCGCTGAGCGTGGTGGCGACCCGGTCGACCCGGTCTCGCCCAGTACTCCAGCCTCGCCCAGTGCCCTGGTGTTCGGCCGCGAGGACCGGGGGCTGAGCAACGATGAGTTGTTGCAGGCCGGTCGCATCCTGCAGATCGCCACCGGGCCCGCCTACGCCTCGTTGAACCTCTCCCACGCCGTGGCCGTGGTGCTGCATGAACTGCATGGGTTGCGCCAGCAGGTTGTGCGCCAGCACCCGAGCGACCTGCAGCCGCAGCCTGCAGCGGAGCAACGGACCGGAGCGCAGGACGCCGGCGCCCGGAACCCGGAACCCGCCGCCGAAGCTCCCTGGCCTGGGGCGGACCACGACGCCGAGCCCTGCCCGCGGGGCCTGCTGGAGGGGGCCCTGGCCGATGCGGAGGCCCTGTTGCTGGAGGTGGGGTACCTGTATCCCCACACCGCCCACGCCCGCATGGCCAAGTTGCGGGCCCTGCTGCAGCGCGCCCAGATCAGGCCCCAGGAGGTGGCCCTACTGCGGGGCATGGTGTGCCAGTTGCGCTGGGCAAGCCGCCGCCCTTGTGCAAACGACGAAGGCCACTAGCGTCGGTCTTCCTTCTGACCCAGCCCACCCCCGTGAGCTCCGGCCGTTCGTCCCGTCCCCGCAGCAGGCCCTGGGCCCAGCCCCTGCTGCTGCTGCTGCGCCTTGTCGTGATGGGCCTGGGTCTGGGGGTGATCGTCGGCACCGGCCTGAAGATGATGGCGCCGCGCCTGGCCCAGGGTTCGGTGGGGGTGCCCAAGGTGGATCCCACCCCCCGGGTGTCGGCCAGCGGCGGCCTTTCGACCGGTCGCTTTGAACCGCGGCGGGAGCTGACCAACCTCAGCCAGACCTGGAAGTCCCTGGCGGCGGCCCAGAAGGGGCTGACCGCCAGCGGTTTCCTGCTGGTGCTCGATGACGGCCGCTACGCCCAGCTG
>CAIKWV010000439.1 GCA_903831165.1 uncultured cyanobacterium | reverse complement strand
TGGCGTTGAGGCTGTGCTCGGCGTGCAGGATCAGGCAGGCATCGAAGATGCGCGCCGCCAGGGAGTCGGGCTCCCGCTCGGTGAGCATGTACAGGAAGTTGGCCGAATAGGCCAGGTCGTCGCGGGGCTGGATCGGATCCTGACCTTTGCGGATCAGCTGGAACGCCGCCACCATCGTCGGGATTTTGGCGATCAGGCGCACCACCGCCTCGGTGATGTACTGGGGGTCGTACAAAGCGCGGCGCGAGTAAAACAGCCCCAACGACGCGGCACTGGCCTGCAGCGCATCCATCGGATGGCCGCTGGCCGGGAAGCACTTCATCATGTCGCGGATGCGGAAGCTCACCCGCCGGTGCATCTGCACCTCCTGCTCGAAATCGCGCAGCTGGAAGATCGTCGGCAGCTCGCCCCAGATCAACAGATAGGCCGTCTCCAGGAAGCTGCTGTGGCTGGCCAGCTGGTTGACCGGAAAGCCGCGATAGGTGAGCACGCCGCGTTGGCCGTCGATGTCGCAGATCGCCGACTGGGTGGCGGGCACCCCCTCCAGGCCGGGACGAAAGACCGGGGGAGCCGCAGCGAGGGCCTGCTCAGGGGCTGCAGCCGCGGGACTGGTGGTTTCCGGGGTGATTTTTGACGCCATGCCATGGGGTCCGATTTGGCGAACCTACGCGGCGACGTCAAGCCCACGCCGTAGCGCTGGCTGCCAGCGGCGGGATCTAGCCGATCAGACTGCGGGGGTTGAGCAGCAACTGCAGCGTGGCACTGCCAGGGGTGGGATCCGCCGGCAGATCCAGCAGGGCCAGGCCCGCCTTGCGCAGCGGGATCGCCCCGGGCGTGGCCCCCAACAGGCTGGCGGCCAGCAAGCCCAGGTCGGGTTCATGGCCCACCAGCAGCAACCGACGACGGGCCGGCTCGGGCTCGCCAGCGGGCGGCGGGGTCGCGGCCAGCAGCGCCAAAGCCGAGAGCAGGAGGGGCCAGGGATCGTGGCCGGGTTCGAGGGATTCGCTCAGCTCCAGGACGGGTGCCAGGCCCACGGACCGGGCGATCTCGGCCGTCTGCCGGGCCCGGGTGAGGGGACTGGAGAGCAGCCGGTCCGCCGCCAGGCCCAGGGCCAGGGCCCGCTCCAGCACCGCCCGCGTCCGCTGCCGTCCTCGGTCGGTCAGCACCCGGGCCCGATCGGATCGCCCGGGCCGGCGCTCCTCGGCGATGCCATGGCGCAACAACAGCAGCTGGAGAGGAACCATCAGCGATCAAAACTCAGACGGGCCTGGATGTGAAGGGTGGCACCCTCCGGCTCCAACGCCATGGCGAGGCTCTGCAGCGACCCATCCAGCCCGCCGCCGGCCAGGGCCGAGAGCCGTTGCCAGGGCTGCCAGCCCCGCAGCAGCTCCCGGCTGGGGGCGGCGGTCAGGGCCCATTGCAGAGGCGCCCCGGCCCGGTCGAGGGCGAGCAGCGCCTGCTGCAGCTCCTGGTTGCCGCGGCCGCCGACGGACTGATCGAGGACGGCCAGGTTGCGGCCCCACCAGGCCAAGGGTCCGCTGACCTGGCGCCAGGCCGCCAGGGGCGCCTGCAAGGACTCACCGGCGCCGCCCTGGCCGAGCCGATGGGCAGGCCGCTGACCAGGGGCCTCCAGCCGGGTCCAGACCTGGAGCGAACGACCGTTGAGCTCCAGCGGTGCCTGGATCAGTCCCTGCGAAGCCAGGGCGCTCTCCAGCAGGGCCGCAGGCGGCTGGTCGACGGCACTGCCCATCTGCCAGCCCTCGGGGCCGGCGGCGAGCAGCAGGGGGCCCTCGGCGTTCTGGGCCACCAGGAAGGGCAGGGGACCCGCCGCCGACCCCGCAAGCCCGTCGAGGCGCTGGCGGGCGGGCGACTCCGAAGGATCGCCAGAAGCCGAGCCGGGGGATGGTTTGCCTGACGGGCGGGCGGATCGCTTGCCCGTCTTGCTGCCCGTTGCAAGCGGCTGGTCGCCGCTGTCCGGGGTCGGGGTGCCGCTGGTGACCACCGCGCCAGAACCGGCGGCCGTCTCTGGCGCGGTGATCGGAGGAATGGCGCCGGTGCTGCCGGCCAGGGCCCTCTGCAGCAGGGGTTGCAGCAGCGGCTGCTGCAGCTGGGCGGCGGGGTTCTGCAGCCACAGCAGGCTGGTGAGCGGGCCCCTCAGACCCTCCAGCAAGGCCTGCCGCTGGGCGGGATCGGCCGACGGCAGCGGGGTGACCCGGGAGCTCGCCTCAGTGGGACCGGGCTCAGGAGCCGGTGGGGCGGAGCGCGCCGGGGCTGGGGCAAGGGGAGAGGAACGGTCGGCTTGGGGCGGTGTTGGTGTCGCGGCTCTGGCTGAGGGGGTCGTGGCCGAAGGAGCTGTTGCTGAAGGCGGAGTTGTGGAAGGGTCTTCTGCTGTGGCGGCGGTTGGTGCGAGGGCTGGTGTCGGGGCGGTGGGAGAAGGTGCGGCAGGGGAAGGAGCCGCTGGTTCTGAGACGGCTGGTGTCGCGGCAGTTGGCGAAGGACCAGGGGATGGACCGGTGGACGTGGGGCCGGTTGGTGTGGAGGCGGTTGCTGGAGGAGCCGTTGATGCGGAGACGGATGGGGCGGGAGCGGCTGTTGGGGAAGCCGCTGTTGGTGTCGGGGCGTCGAGCGACAGGGTTGGCGGGGCAGGCTCTGTCGCCGCAGCCAGGGTGGCCGTGATCGGGGCTGGGTTCGTCAGCGCGACGCGGGCCTGGGCGGGGCGGACAGGCGTGCGGGGCCAGGTCGCCGCAGTCGCCATTTGGGGAGCAGGGCTTGTGGTGTTGAGCACCGACACGAACAAACCGGTACCCGAGGGGCTGGCTGCCGGGGTCGCCCCAGCCGGGTTCGCCGCCGTCAGGATCACCAGATCCCCGCTGGCAGGAGCCTGGGCAACCGGCGGGATCGCCGCCCCACCGCCCCCGATGCCAGCAGCAGGACTGGCGGCCGTGGTCGGCGCGCTGGTCAACGTCGGGCTCGAGCGCAAGATCTCCGCCGCCGGGGCGGCCCCGCCGGTCGCCATCGCCGGCGCCGCGGCCAGGGAGCGCGCCGGGGCCGGCAGCTGCAGATGGCCATGCAGCAACAGGGAACGTCCCTCGGGACGCAGCGAGGCCAGCAGCTGGGTCGGCCGCTGCTCAGCCGCCGCCGGCAGGGGCCAGCCCAGCCACTGCTCCAGGGCCTGGGGCCTGGCCAGCAGCAGGGCGGCCCCGTCGCCGAGGCGATCCAGTTCCCGCTGCAGTCCCGGCTGGGAGGCCTGGTTGAGTTCCGGGATCTGGGAGACATCAAGGGCGCGCTCCAGCACGGCGCGG
>CAIKWV010000438.1 GCA_903831165.1 uncultured cyanobacterium | reverse complement strand
CCGGCAGCCGGGCCCTGATCACCAGCGTGGCCGCCCAGAAGGTGTACGGCTCGATCGGCCGCTCGCGGCGGGCACCCCAGGGGGACTGGGCGGTCCAGGAGCTGGACTTTGGGCTGGCTGAAGACGCCGATCTGGAATGGCTGCCCCAGGAGCTGGTGCTCTACGCCGATGGGCTGTTCGAGCAGCGGGCCCGGGTGACCCTGGCCGCCAGCGCCAGCTGGCTGGGCACCGAGGTGGTGCGGCTGGGCCGCAGCGCCGCCGGCGAAAGCCTCGGCGCCGGTCGTTGGCGCTCGCTGCTGGAAATCCGTCGCCTGAAGGGCAGCAACGAGATCCAGGGTCAAGACCCGTGGCTGCCGGCGAGGGCCCAAGGGCCCCGCGGCGAAGCCGGCATCCCCCAGCCGCTTGGCGACAGCAGCCCATGGGTTCTGGTCGACAGGATTGAGCTGGGGCAGGACAGCCTCCACGGGGAACACGGCATGGCGGGGCAGCCCGTGTTCGGCTCGCTGGTGTGGGCCGCCCCGGCCGATCTGCCGGCGGAGGTGCTGAGCGCCCTGCTGGGGCAGTGCCGCCAGGATCGTCAGGGGCTGGAGGGGGAGATGGCCTGCGGCACCCTCGATCCGGGCCTGGTGGCCCGCTACCGGGGCCCCTCGACCACGGCCGCCCGCACCTGGTTCAGCCGCATCTGGTACCGCATCCGGGCGGCCCGGGACCTGGCGCCGCCGGAGCTGCCGCGGGTCTGGCCGTTCCAGGAGGAGCCCCTGCTCCCTTCATAACCCTGATCAGCGGTCCAGGCGGGCGCCGGAGCAGGACCAGGGTCCGCCCAAGCAGCAAGGAGCCACAAAAAAGCGCAGGGCCTGGTGGCTCTGCGCTGGGGGAAAGATTCAGCAGGGGGCATGGGCCGCCCCCCGGCAATCAACCATCAGACGGTGACCGTGCTGCCAGCAAAGCTGGACAGAGCAAAGACGCCGGTGGAGGTGGTGATGTTCTCAAAGTTCGTGACATCCATCTGAACACCACCGAGAGAGATGTGATAGGTGCTGCCATCCAGTGCACTGACGTTATAAATGACAGGGGAGCCCACAACAACCTTGTTGAGGGTCAGCAGATCGCTGCTGCCAGCGCCGCCATCGAAGAAACCTGACCCAAAACCCTTGAGGGTGTCGTTGTCGGCACCCAGGTCGACCGTGCCGCAGCCAAAGAAACCTCCGACAAGAGCATCGACGGTATCGGTGCCATCGCCGGTGCTGATGGTGCCGAAGTTGGCGATACCGGCGTAGAGATCCAGCGTGGCAATCGAGGCATCAGCGATGCTGCCCGAACCGGAACCGGTGATCACATCATTACCCGTTCCCGTCTGGATTGCTCCGGCATTGAGGATGCCCGCTGCCAGGCCGATTCCCAACCCCGCCGTATTGACGTGGTTGGCGGTGGCGGTGGCGGTACCGGTGATGATGGCTTTGCCGTTTTCCAGATCAATCAGGGAATCGATGCCATTGGCGATGCCCACGGCAGCGGCACCGGCCACCAACTCGGCTGACAAATCGACATCGGAGAGGCTGGCCTTGGCATTACCCGTCAGCTTCTGCGTACCGCCGGAACCCACGGAGACGATGGTGGCACCATCACCGATGGGATTGGCGTTGAGCACACCGACGGCCAGGCCGGCATTGATCAAGGTGAGCGACTGCTTCTGAGAGGAGCAGGCCGAAGCCGAACCCTCAAGGGTGTTGCTGCCTTCACCCAGATCGATCTCGCCGGCGTTCAGCACGCCCGAGGCAATCGAGGCATTGAGGATGCTGATGTTGCCCTTACTCTTGATCGAGGCCTTACCGGTGCCCGTGATCTTGTCAGCATCAGTTCCGGTCTCGATGCCGCCCAGGTTCAGCACCCCGACGCCAATGGAGCCGTTGATCAGGCTGGGCGAGTAGTCGGCAGCGACAATGGCGGCGTAATCGGGATTGGCCAATGGGCTCAGGAGGCAAGTGGCTACTGATGCAGCATCCTCGCCAAAGTAAACATCAACGAAACCAATAACTCCAGTCAGGAAATCTTCACCAGAGATCGTGAGATCTCCAGCGGTGGTGTTGATGCTGGCCTCACCCACGCCCTCAATCGTGTCAGCGCCGGCGCCGGTGTCCAGACCGAATACATTCGTGAGGCCAATGGCGCCGCTGAGGTTCCCCAGGCATGCACCTTCTGATTTGATCTCCGCTTCGGCCTTGCCGCTGACCTTGTCGGCGTCGTCACCGGTGTTCAGCGTACCCAGATTCAGCACACCCAGGGCCAGGCTGATGTTGGCGGCGCTGCCTGTATTGCATTCAATCTCGGCGTCAGCACTGCCGCTGACCGAATCGCGACCGGCGCCTGTATCGATCGTTGAGAACACGTTGGCAAGACCAACGGCGCCACTGATGCAAGCCAGTCCGCCACCGGAGCACTTGATTTTGGCGTCGGCCTTACCCGAGAAGTCATCCTGCCCAGATCCACCCACCGTCAGGCTGTCCAGGGTGCCAAGGCCAATGGCGAGACTGATGTTACCGAGATTGGCCGGAGAAGAATAGATCTCGGCCTTGGCCTCGCCGGTGAGCGCGTTCTTACCCGACCCCAAGCTGATGTAGCCCAGATTCAGCAGCCCGATCGATCCGGCGATATTGACGCATCCCCCAAGGGCGGAGGTGATTTTGGCCTTGCCAGTTCCGGTGAACTTATCGTTACCGCCGCCGGCAATGATGGCACCGTCATTGACGAAACCGGCAGCGAGCACAACGTTCAAGTCGCTGGCCGCGGTCAGCTCAGCGGTCGATTTGCCCGTCAGCGTGTTGGAGGCGGAGCCAAGATTGACCGTGGCACCCGGATTGAAAATGCCCTTGCTGGACTCCACCTTGTTGGCCTTGGTCACGCTCCAGGGCGTGAAAACCGAGTCCTGCGTGTAACCAAGAGGATCAAGAATCGCACCATTAAGCCCAACAAGCTGGAATGAGGTGGTCATGCTGAATTAGCTATATTCACTCTTTAGCTTAACCCAATCCTCAGCCTTGTGTCGAGACAGTGGCACATTTTGTGACAGATCTCGGCGGTTCTCAAGTGCGCTAACAGTCGGCTCGCTCACCAACGTGTATTGGAAACTACGCACGGCTGTTACCGCAACCGAGGGCCGGCTGCCCTGGGATCGGTCCCGCCACGACCCAGGGCAGCGGGCTGAATCAGGCTTCAAGCCAGTCCCTGGCGTTGGGACTGAACGGTTCCGGATGCGATCCGCTGCCAGAGTGAGCCTTCAAGCCCGGACTCCCCTACCCCAGGACCATGCACCTGAGTCCCCAGGAGAAAGACAAGCTCCTGATCGTCACCGCCGCCCTGCTGGCCGAACGCCGCCTCAACCGGGGGCTCAGGCTCAACCACCCCGAATCGGTGGCCTGGCTGAGTTTCCAGGTGCTGGAGGGGGCCAGGGATGGCAAGAACGTGGCCGACCTGATGGAGGAGGGCTGCACCTGGCTGAAGCGGGATCAGGTGATGGAGGGGGTGCCGGAGCTGATCGCTGAGGTGCAGATCGAAGCGGTCTTCCTCGACGGCACCAAGCTCGTCACCCTGCACGATCCGATCCGCTGACCCACTGAAGTCCTCTCCCACCTCCCTTCACCCTTCCCCGATGGCCCCGCTGATCCCCGGCGAATTGATGCCCGAACCCGGCCACCTGGAGCTCAACGCCGGCCGGCCCGTCACCAGCCTGACGGTGGCCAACACCGGCGACCGCCCGGTGCAGGTGGGCTCCCACTTCCACTTCCACGAGGCCAACGGCGCGCTGATCTTTGATCGGGACGCCGCCCTGGGCCTGCGGCTCGACATCCCCGCCGGCACCGCCATCCGCTTCGAACCGGGCGACAGCCGCGAGGTGCAGCTGGTGCCCTACGCGGGCGAACGCCGCGTCTTCGGCTTCAACGGCCTGATCAACGGCCCCCTGGACTAAGCCGCCGCTCGCTCCCCAGAGCCGCCGGG
>CAIKWV010000437.1 GCA_903831165.1 uncultured cyanobacterium | reverse complement strand
TACCTGGAGGAGTTCCCCGCCGTGATCAAAGGCCACCCGCTGGTGACCATGTTCACCGTTTCGGCGCATGCCTAAGGGCAGCCATGTGGTGATGCGGAGCGGCAGCTGGGGTTGCGTCGTTCTTCTTCACAAGCCGGTCAAGGTCGGAACACTCGCCGGTCTGCTGAGACAGGCCCAGGTCGATGTGCACGAGTTCCTGGATCTTCTTTGAGTTCGTTCTGAGCTGGGCATAAAACACCACCGGAACCACTGATCAGGGTTCAACCATGCAGCATCTCTCCATGGTCAAGTGCCTCGCGCACGACCGGATCACCCCCCCGGTAGCGAACCTCAACTTCCTCAGGCCGCCGGACCAACAAATCCAGGGGGAATCGCACTGGGCAGAGACGGCGCATTTCACGGATCTTGGCCAGTTGGAGTCCTCCAAAGGGCTGATCCATAGGAGTACGGGATCCCGTTGGGGGTCAATAGCACTCCACCAGCTGCTGCGTGAAGCAAGCCGCGCCTTGCGGCTTACCAGTGGTGTCGGCGCGATTGTCATGGGCACCATCATCGTCAAGCCTCGATCAACAGTCCACGGTGCTCTGCGCATCACCAGGCAGGAAGCGTTGGATGAACGCCGCCAGCGGCATGGACCCGCAGCGACGAATCCAGCTGGATTCCGCCGGGAGCCGTCGCCAGCACTGCAGCTCCAGGGTGGGTTCCCTGCCGGCGATCAGTTGCACCCGATAGCAGTACGCCGCATCCCCAGCCTCCTCCGCATTGGCCAGGGTCACAGCGCCGGGCTGGGTGATCAGAAAGCCAGCCAGCAGCTCTGAGGGGCTGGGGGCATGGCGCAGGGCCTGGGACAAGCGCCAGGCGGCGCCGGTGGGGTAGCCGTCGTGGTGCAGATAGAGATGGCGTTCCGGCTGGGCGGGAAAGCCGATGAAACTGAAGACGGCGCGGGTGGCCAAAACGTTGAAGCAGCAGCTGCCTTCATCCAGTGCCACCGCCGTAACGGCCGACCCCCCGCCGAGCGCGCCGCCATGATGCAGAGCCGAGTGCCTCCAGCCCAGCTCCGGCTCCAGCCCCATGTCCGATCGCCGTCAGCGCATCCACGAGTTGGTGCTGGCCCTGCTGGCTCAGCAGAATGACCTGGAGTTGCTTGATGGCGACGCCACCGGCCCCGGTTCGTTGGCCGGTCTTTCCGCCCGGGATCCTGCCAGTTGGTTGGAGCGCAACCGCCGCGTTGTGCAGCGCTACCAGGCCCTGGTGCGCTCGGCCCTCACCCTCGATGCCCTGGTGGATCAGGAGGTCGGTCCCGACTGAGGCGACCCGAGCCCGGCGATTCTGACAAGCTGGCCCGAACAGATCGCGGCGTCAATGCCCCCGTTCGGCTTCTCTTCCCTCACCTCCCGCCTGCTGGGGGGCGGCGGCCAGCCCCCCAGCCCCCAGCTCCCCTGCAGCTGGCAGCGCCCCTTCGGCCTCGGCTGGGAGCAGCCCTACACGGTGCGCTACGCCAGCAACCTCGATGACGGCCC
>CAIKWV010000436.1 GCA_903831165.1 uncultured cyanobacterium | reverse complement strand
CGCCCACAAGATCAACAACGCCCTGGGCCAGGGCCTGCTGGCCCTGCGCATGGGCAAGAAGCGGGTGATCGCTGAAACCGGCGCCGGCCAGCACGGCGTGGCCACCGCCACCGTGTGTGCCCGCTTCGGCCTGGAGTGCGTGATTTACATGGGCGCCGAGGACATGCGCCGCCAGGCGCTGAACGTGTTCCGGATGCGCCTGCTCGGCGCCACGGTGCAGCCGGTCACCGCCGGCACCGCCACCCTCAAGGACGCCACCAGCGAGGCGATCCGCGACTGGGTCACCAATGTCGAGAGCACCCACTACATCCTCGGCTCGGTGGCGGGGCCCCATCCCTATCCGATGCTGGTGCGCGATTTTCATGCCGTGATCGGTGAGGAAACCAAGCGCCAGTGCGCTGAGGCCTTCGGTCGCCTGCCCGATGTGCTGGTGGCCTGCGTCGGCGGCGGCTCCAATGCCATGGGTCTGTTCCACCCCTTCGTCGAAGACACGTCGGTGCGGCTGATCGGCGTCGAGGCCGCCGGTGACGGCGTCGCCACCGGTCGCCATGCGGCCACGATCACCGAAGGGCGCGTGGGCGTGCTGCACGGCGCCATGAGCCTGCTGCTGCAGGACAGCGAGGGCCAGGTGCAGGAGGCCCACTCGATCAGCGCCGGCCTCGACTACCCGGGTGTCGGCCCGGAGCACAGCTACCTCAAGGGTATCGGCCGCGCCGAATACGCCGCTGTCACCGACGATGAAGCGCTGGAGGCCCTGCAACTTCTCTGCCGACTCGAAGGCATTATCCCGGCCCTGGAAACGGCCCATGCCTTTGCCTGGCTGGAGAGCCTCTGCCCCACCCTGGCCCCCGGCACCGAGGTGGTGCTCAACCTCTCCGGCCGCGGCGACAAGGATGTCAACACCATGGTCGAGCGGCTGGGCGACAAGTTGGGGGGGTGAGGCTGGCGGGTACCACCCGTTTCCCTCCAAGCCCGGAAAGAGGATCTCAGCCAAAGAAAGAGATCGCAACCTCTACCCTGGATCAGGGCAGCCCTCGCCATTCGAGGAGCTCTCTGCAGTGCTGCTCAAGCAGGGGCAGGTCGCTCTGGATGGCGCCCCAGACGACGCGGTTGTTGATGCGGAGGTACTCGTGACTCAGCAGATTGCGGAAGTCGATGATCTGTCGTCCTTCTGGGATGGCATCAAACATCGCCGGGTCATGCTGAGCGATGACCTTAAGGGCCTCGCCGATAATGATGAACTCTCGCTCAACGGCCGAGCGAATCAAGCGGCTGTCGCCGTAAGTGTCTTCACTCAGCGTTGAAACAGCTGCATGAATGGCAGCGGCTGCATCAAGGATGTCTGTGAGGTAGGCGCGAGTGTCACGCTGCATAGATTTCTTTTTTGCTGGGTTCGATCGTCTTGATGATATAGGGATTGGTGATGGTGTCATCCATGATCAGGTCAATCTCGGCCCCCACCCCTTGGCGCAGTTCGTTGAGGAGCGCAAAGTAGCATTTGTAGAGGGTCGTGGCGTCGCAGGCCTCAAACTCCACCAGCAGATCAATGTCGCTTTCGCCCGGGCGGTAGTCGGGCCGCAGCACCGAGCCGAACGCATGCAGTCGCGTCACATGGTGGCGGCGGCAGGCGGCGCTGATGGCGTCCAGCTGGGTCTGGCTCAGGGCGAGGGGCATGGGCCCGGGCGGATGGGATCGGGATCTGTTGTTCCAGTATCGGCGACCCCGGACGATCGGGCGACCCACCGCGAGCGGCTGACCTGGCGTGCTGGGCCTGCTCCCCTCAGAGCGGATCCTGCTCCCAGGCAAAGCGCGGCAGGCGCTGCAAGCCCTCGCGCATGGTGCGGGTCCAGACCTCCATGGAGCGGTTCACTTCATCGGATTCCTTCTCCAGCTTCACGCGCCGCGATACGCGCAGCTCATTGGCCGGCACCAGGGCAATCTCAAACGGTGGCCCCACGGTCAGATTGGAGCGGCGGGTGATGATCTGGGAGACCAGGCAGAGGCGGGCGGCATCTTCAAGGGAGAGGCCCCGATGGCCGATGTAATCGAGTGGGGGCTTGCCGTATTTGCTCTCGCCGATCTGCAGGAATGGGGTTTCCGCGGTGGCCATCACCGCATTGCCCTGGGGATAGATCAGGTATAGACCATGTTTTTCGCCGGCGATCTGACCGCCGAGGATGAAGCTGGCTTCACCGGTGGCCCCCGCCTCCCGCAGCGAGGTGTTGAACTGACGCTGCACATCCACACTCAGTTTGCCGATGTAGTCGGCGGCCTCAAACAGATAGCGGGAGGTCAGCAGGGTCGGCGGTGCGCCGGAAGCACCCTGGGTCGCGCCAGCTGATGAGCAGGAAGGGCCATCGGCCGCCGGCTTCATGTCCGCCTGTTCCGTCGCCGCTTCGTGGTGCCGATCGATGTCGCGGCGGATGCGGTTGAGCACGGCCTGGGTGGTGCCCAGATTGCCGGCCGCCATGATCACGAACAGCCGATCATCGGCCGGCTGGAATACATGCAGCTTGCTGTAGCTGGAGATGTAGTCAACGCCGGCATTGGTGCGGGAGTCGGAGCAGAAAACGAGACCCTTCTCGAGCAGGAAGGCGACGCAGTAGGTCATGGCGGTGTTCCGGAGCCTCGTTCAGTTCAGGAGTCGTTGCAGGATCGTCGCCACCGAGCGCACGGCTGAGCGGGCGGTGGCATAGGCCATCCGCATCGGTCCCACCAGGGCCACATGTCCATAGGCGCCATCGGCGGTGGCATAGGCGGCCTGCACCACCGAACAGGCCTCCAGGGCCTGATGGGGGTGCTCGCGGCCGATCCAGATGGCATCGGCGGGGATCGCGGCATCCAGGGTGGGGCCCAGCACCCGCTCGGGCTGGTGTTCCACCAGTTGCACCAGGGGCAGCAGGCTGGAGGTGCGGCTGAATTCGGGCTGGCCCAGCAGGCCACCCAGCCCCGCCGCCACCACCCCGTCCAGATCGGCGGAGCGCAGGCGTTCATGGTGCTCCAGGGCCTGGCGCAGCACGTCGCCGCTGCGGCGCAGCTCCTCCGGCAGTCGCTCCCAGCTGATGTCTCCGCCCTGATGGCGCAGGCGATCGTTGGTCCAGCGCTCCAGGAT
>CAIKWV010000435.1 GCA_903831165.1 uncultured cyanobacterium | reverse complement strand
CGTGCCGCTGCGGGTGGAGACCGGCGTGGGACCGAACTGGATGGAGGCCAAGTGAGCGGGGTGTCGATGGCGCCCGCTGCCGTGTTTCTCCGCGAACGGCTGAAGGTCCCGCCTGGGAACGTGATGAGAGACTGCCTCGGTCATTGCGGTCGCCCCTTTCGTTCGTGATCGTTGAAACCCTGATCACCAACGAGCGCCGGGGGATCATCCTCGCCGGTGGCAACGGCACCCGGCTGGCTCCCCTGACCGGCGCCATCAGCAAGCAGCTGATGCCGGTGTACGACAAGCCGATGATTTACTACCCCCTCAGCACCCTGATGCTGGCGGGGATCCGCGAGGTGTTGATCATCACCACCCCAGGCGATCAGAGCGCGTTCCAGCGCCTGCTCGGCGATGGTTCCGCCTGGGGCATGACGATTGAGTACGCCATTCAGCCGAGCCCCGATGGCCTGGCCCAGGCCTTCCTGATCGGTGCCGATTTTCTGGGCGGCCGGCCCGCCGCCCTGGTGCTGGGGGACAACCTCTTCCACGGCCATGATCTGGTGCCCCAGCTGCAGGCCAGCTATGGCCCCGCCAGCGGCGCCACCGTGTTTGCCTATCCGGTGCGGGATCCTGAGCGCTATGGCGTCGTCCAATTCGACGGCCAGGGGCGGGTGATCAGCCTCGAGGAGAAGCCGAGCCGGCCGAAGTCCCGCTACGCCGTCACCGGGCTCTATTTCTACGACGAAACCGTGGTCGAGCGGGCTCGCCAGGTGCGCCCTTCTCAACGGGGCGAACTGGAGATCACCGACCTCAACCGCCTCTATCTCGACGAGGGCCTGTTGCGGGTGCAGCTGATGGGCCGCGGCATGGCCTGGCTCGACACCGGCACCCCCGATTCACTGCATGAGGCGGCCAGCTACATCCGCACCCTGGAGCATCGCCAGGGCCTGAAGGTGGGTTGCCCGGAGGAGGTGGCCTGGCGGCTCGGCTGGATCGAGGACGGCCAGCTGGAGCGGCTGGCCCAGCCCCTGCGTAAGAGCGGCTATGGCGCCTATCTGCTACAGCTGCTCAGTGAAACCGGCGGGACCGTCAGCTGAATCATGCAGATCGAACGCTTCGACATCGAGGGGCCGCTGCTGCTCACCCCCCAGGTTTTCGGCGATGGCCGCGGCTTCTTCTTCGAGAGCTGGAATCAGCGCCGCTTCGCCGAGGCGCTCGGCGTCCCGGTGGAGCAGGCGCCGGTCTTCCACCAGGACAACCATTCCCGCTCCAGCCGCGGCGTGTTGCGGGGCCTGCATTACCAACTTGATCCCGAACCCCAGGCCAAGCTGGTGCGCTGCGTTGCCGGTGAGGTGTTCGATGTCGCCGTTGATCTGCGCCGTTCTTCGATCAGCTTCGGTCAGTGGGTCGGCGCCCGGCTCAGCGCCGAAAACCACAGCCAGCTCTGGGTACCGGTGGGCTTCGCCCATGGTTTTCTCACCCTCAGCGATAGCGCCGAGGTGCTGTACAAGGCCAGCGGCTTCTGGAACAAGGGCTGTGAACGCTCCCTGCGCTGGGATGACCCCAGCCTGGCGATCGCCTGGCCGCTGCAGGAGCTGAACGGAACGGAGCCCCTGCTGGCCGACAAGGATGGGGCAGCCCCCAGCCTGGCCGAGGCCCTGGCGGCCGCCGAGGTGTTCCCATGAGCCCGGCCCTGAAGGTCCTGCTGACCGGTAGCGGCGGCCAGTTGGGCCAGGCCTTGCTGGCCAGCAAGCCCCAGGGCATCACCTTGATCGCCTGCGGCCGGGCCGAGCTGGACCTCGCCGATGCGGACGCCTGCGCCGATGCGGTTCGCCGGCACCGGCCCGACTGGGTGCTGAATGCCGGGGCCTACACCGCCGTCGATCGGGCCGAACAGGAACCCGAGCTGGCCATGGCTGTCAATGCCGGCGCCCCAGGGGCCTTCGCCACGGCCCTGGCGGAGAGCAGCGGCCGCCTGCTGCAGGTGAGCACGGACTTTGTCTTCAACGGCCAGCAGGGCCATCCCTACCGGCCCGAGCAGGATGTCGATCCGATCGGCGTCTACGGCCGCAGCAAGGCGGAGGGAGAACAGCGGGCCCGGGCCGCCTTGCCGGCCGATCGCTGTTGTGTGCTGCGCACCAGCTGGGTGTACGGGCCGGTGGGCAAGAACTTTTGCCTGACCATGCTGCGCCTGCATGCGCTCAAGGCGGCGGCGGGCGAACCGCTGGCGGTGGTGGCCGACCAGGTGGGCTGTCCTACCGCCACCCACACCCTGGCGGCAGCCTGCTGGGCGGCCATCGGCCGTCAGCTCAGCGGCGTGCTGCACTGGAGCGATGCCGGCGCCGCCAGCTGGTACGACTTCGCCTATGCCATCGGCGAACTAGGGGCAGCGCGGGGGCTGTTGGCCCAGCCGGCCCAGGTGCTGCCGATCACCAGCGCCGACTACCCGACGCCGGCGAGGCGACCGAGCTACTCATTGCTGGATTGTGCGGGATCACGGAAGGATCTGGGACTGGCCCCTGTGCACTGGCGTCAGGCTCTGGCGAGGGTCTTGGAGTCTGTGGCTGCTGTCAGTTAAAGAGAGCGAATCAATCAGCCCTGCTTGGACAAATGCCTGCATCTCCAGATACCTGCTGTCATTCAGCTATCGATCAGACTTGAGGACACCTCGATGACAAAACCCCCAGGACCTGATGACTGATCTGGAATGGCTGAGTGTCCCCAAGCCAGGCATTTCCTGGCTGAAGAGAGGGTTGAGTTCCCAGAACAGGGACGGCGATGGCAGCGACTTGTGTCAGGATTTGCAGAGATAAACTTTCCACTCATTGAACATAAAAATGTCTTTGGGGTGACAGCTCTGATTCAGGGCTTCGCGGTCGGCAACGTCAATCTTGCTGATCACGGCACCAAGGTGTTGGCCTCCTAGAAAACGTTTGGGTTGTTGAAGGATGGTGGCCTGGTCGATATCTGGTATGGGCCAGCCTGGCAATGTAAGGGCACGGCGCTGGCTGTGGAAGGCCATTTCGGAACTCCAGTCATCGCCGAAAACGAGAATTGCTGAATCCGGATCTGTCCTCCTCTGGATGAACTGGCCGATGTCCAGAGGATCAGATGATTGCCCCTTGGTTGAGTCTAGATAGTTTAAGTTGAATTCCTGGTAGTTGCCCAAGGCAAACAGGGTGATCGCCACGATCGCTGCCATCTGCTGCCAGCGGGGTGTGAAGGATTGAATGAAGCTGTCGAAAGAGGCCGAAATCGCAAGGATGAGGAAAACCTCGTTCGCCGTTTGATAGTAGGTATGAACGATATGCAGATTCGTAAAAATTAGCAAGGGCAACACGGCCAGGCACAGGCAAGCCGCAATGAAGATTCGTTGTTGCGGATTGCGGCGATGGAGCAGGGAGGAGAGCAGCAACAAAGCGGCAGGAATGGCTCCAAGTGGAGTCAACATCCGCTGGATCAAGACACCGTTCCAGAGGTCGCCCGAGAATCGCTGCTCGAACCCGCCGTAGTTCCAATGGTTGAGGGCTACCGATGTCAAGCTGCTGCCGATGGGATTGAGGGCTTTGAGAGCATCAGCGTGGGAAGTCCAGGCTTTGAGCAGCAGCAGGGCTATCAAGGCGGAGGTAGCGATCGGCAGAAGTCGCAGGAAGGTTGCCCTTGGAAAACGGCCTTCTTTGCGTAGCCTTGAGAGGATTTGCCAGATCAAATCAATGGCAATCAGCAATAAAACTGGCAAACCTGTGGTGGCTTTGATAAGCAGACTTAGACTGAGACTGAGGGCAAAGCTCGTTACAAGCAGGGACTGGCGCCATGGCTGAACTTTGGAGGTTTCAGGACTGCGAACCAGTGAATAAAGATAAAAACTTGACAGGGTGAAAAAGAGAGCGGTGCTCTCAATCATGAATGAGCGATTCCAGTAAAGATAAATTGCCGATGAAAAGTAGAGGAATGAAAAGCAGATTTTACCAGCGGCTCTGCTGCCGTGGCGATCCAGCAAGCCCAGGGCTGGGCCGAGGCAGGCGACGCCGAAGCCGGCGCTCAACAATCTCCCGCATGCACTCAGACTCAACGGCAACAGTCTGTCCAGGCCATTGGCAAGCCATTGAAAGAGAGGCAATTCAAAGGGGATCGCCCAAGGGCTGCCGATGCTTGGGGTTTGGTAGTTGATGAATCCGTCCAAGCCCGGCTGCATGAACAGAGCCGTGATTGCCGTTTGTGTTTGTCTGAAAGCGTGCTGGTCAATCAGGGGTTGATTGATCGTGGATCCCCAGAACAGACAGGCCGCCAGAGCCGGTAAGAGAATGAGGAAGCCTGTTGCTATCTGCCTACTTCTCATTGCGGCGAACGCACTCCAACAGGACTAATTTACTGTTAACTATATCAGCTTAATCTTTGCCCGTCAACCCTTGGCCTATGGCGAGTCCTGTAATCGACCAGACGGTGCAGAGCCGTCGCAGCACGGCGATACAGAAGGCCAGAGCGGCCGGGATGCCGGCTTGGTGCAAGAGCAGAGTGGTTGTTGCCTCATTGACACCGATACCACCAGGAATGGAGGACAGCATTCCGGCCGTTCCCGAGAGCAGATAGGTGCGGATCGCTATGCTCAGGTCAATGCCATGTTCGGGGCTGAGCGCCTGCACCAGTAGCCACAGAATCAACGATTCACAGCCCCAGATTCCCAGGCTCACGGCCGTTGCAGGCAAACAGGCCCGTGCCAGGGCGCCACTGGGTAGGTGATGCCTCCAGCGTTTCCGGCACCAGTTTCCCAACATCAGCAACAGGGGCAATCCTACGAAGCTGGCGACCAGGGGGATCCAGGAGACGTGGGCGACGACCCAGCCCACCACGATGGACGGCAACAGCACCAACAACCACAGCCCCACGGCGATCATGTCGCAGAGTCGCTCCGCCAGGAACACATGCAGCAGCAGCGCCCGGGGGTACCCCAGGTGCTGATGGAGATCGGCAACACGGCTCAGTTCACCGAGTTTGCCTGGTGTGGCCGTCAGGGCAAAGCCGGAGAACCAGCCTCGGGCGTCCTCAAGGCTCCAGCAACCGATGCCTTCGGCACCCAGCAGCAGCCGCCAGCGCCAGTAACGACCCAGGTAGGCCACGGCCAGCACCCCGTAGATCGCCGGCAGGAAGGTTGGAAACCGGTGCAGGGCCTGCAGCAGAAGCTGTCGGGATGTTGGATCCAGTCGCCCCAGGCCGCTCACGGCCAGGCTCAGCAGCACCAGGCCCAGCGTGGCGGCAAAGCCCCGGGGTTTGAACCGGGCCGGCGGATAAGCCCGAACCGCAGCCGTGAATTGGCGCCAGTGAGGGTGGTCGGCAGCCTGCAGCAGTTCGCGATCACCCTTGCTGTCGCCGTAGGCGTGCAGTTCAAACTCGCTCAGGGGCTGGCCCAGCCAAGCCTCCAGCCGCCGCACCTTCTCCGCTCCTTTGCAGTTGGCGGAGATGAGCTGCAGGGGGCGATCCTGCGGATCGCCGCCGAGGGGGCTGGTTTCCGTGGCGATCAGTTCGGTCTGTAACTCCCTGGCGACTCCGCCTATCAGGTCCCGCGGCGAAGCCGACACAATCACCAGGCGATGGCCTTGTTGACCGTGCCAGCGCAGCCTGGCCACGGCTTCGGGGCGCAGCCCTGAAAGCAAGTGCTGTGGTAGCTCATGTTCAAGAACATACCGTCGCCTTTGCACATCGGTGCCGGCAATGATGGTGCGAAGATAATGTTGCTTGAACCAAGCTGTGCTGCGGCAGCCTGATTTCCAGGCGAGCAGGGCCGGCAGTAGGCGCATCCAGTCCACCGCCACTCCCACGCGACCCTTCAGCAGCCCGTGGAAGAGCAGCAGGCAGTCTCCCCGCAGCAGGGTGCCGTCAAAGTCAAAGGCGGCAACGCTCGTCACCGTTCGTGGTCCTTGAAGGAGATGTGTTTGTGGCCGAAATAACTGCTGATCACAGGAACGGCCACGCCGATGCCGTGGGCGAGCAGATCCCGGAACACCACAATCCCCAGCAACGGTAAGAGCCAGTTGCGTAGGCCAACGCTCACCAGCCAAGTCTGAAGCACAGCAAACAGATTAACCAGGGCGAAGGCCGCAAAAGAGCGTCGCACGCTTGTTCGGCTGTTGAGAAACACAAACCGCCGCGCCAGAACATAGGCCGTCAACATGCCGATGCCGTAAGCGAGCAGCACCGCCAGCTCAAAACTGACCACGGTGGAGAAGCCGATGCGACTAACCACATTGACCAAGGCGGCCACCCCGCCAGTCAGCAGGAATAAAGTGAATTCGCGGCGCTGGGAATGGGGTGACTGGGTCATCGCAGATGTGCAGCCACTTGGCGGGCGAGATTCCTGCCGAAACCCACGCTTTCGGAGATACCGCGATCTTCGGGGTAATACACCGTGGTGTCGGCGATCCAGACGTTAGGAATTGGATTCAAGGGAGGTAGACTGTCGAGAAAGTGGGTGCC
The DNA here is from genome assembly GCA_903831165.1 of uncultured cyanobacterium. Lineage (GTDB taxonomy): Bacteria > Cyanobacteriota > Cyanobacteriia > PCC-6307 > Cyanobiaceae > Cyanobium. The sequence continues at coordinate 6,811 of CAIKWV010000435.1, read as the reverse complement.
ACACACGGGTTGGGCATAGCGATAGCGGCTGCATTGACTGGCCAGGATATCGCTATCCTCAAGACTGGGGTTGATGGCTTTCAGGCAGGCGATCGAATCAGCGATGAAGGCGTCGTTAGGGCGGCTGTAATCGGGATGATCCGCCGGCATGTAGAAGGGCACATAGGTGATGTGCGGCGTGATCGGTCGCAGATTGCTCATCTCAATGATGCCGGGTATGGAAAAGCGGCTGTCATTGACATTTGTCCAGAAATTGGCAGTGATTGGCTGTCTGGTCTGCAGCACCACGCAGGCACAGGCCACCGACAGCTGAGTTTCGTAGGCAGCAATCAGGGCTGGATCTTGTCCTCCAGCGCGCAGCATCGGTGCCACGAGCGGCAACGGCACGGTGGAGATCACGGCATCGAAGTGTTCAGAACCCCGGGGGCTGCTGATGCGGGCGCCCTGATCGCTGTGCTCGATGGCGCCGACGGGGCTGGAGAGGCGAATCTCACCTCCAAGCTCGCGGATCCGAGCTTCAATGGCTTCAATCCAGTGTTCTGAGCCCCCCTCCAGATAGCCCAGGGTTTCCTTCAGCCAGCGGCGGGATCGGCCGATACGGCGGATACGGCTCCAGATCCAGGCGGCCGAGAGGCTGTCGGTGTATTGGTAGAACTTGTAGGCAAACAATTTGGCCCACAGCACCTCATAGCCCGGGCGTCCCAGCCAGGTGCGGAGCCAGGTGGTGGCAGGGATGCCATCGAGATGGCGCCAGTCCCGCAGGCTGAGGCAGCGGGCGGCGTGGAGCAGATAGCGCAGGCGCGCGAGCAGGGGCAAGCGCCGCAGCTTGAGGACTGAACCGGCCGATCCCCAGGGGTAGAGGCGCCCATCAAGGAAAAAGCCCATAGCCGTTTGCTTCCAGCGCAGCAGGGGCTGGAGCTTGAGTTCTTCAAGAAGCTGGAAGAAGGCCGTATCGCTGAGGCAGTGGAAGTGGTAATAGCGTTCGATCGCAACGCCGGCGAAATCGAAGCTGGCGGCCATGCCCCCTAGGCGATCGTCGGCTTCCAGCAACACCGGTCGGCAGCCTTCCAACGCCAGTTGATAGGCGATGGCCAGGCCCATGGGGCCGCCGCCGATGACGGCTACTGAGCGAAGAGACGGTTGGGGCATCAGAAGGGCATCACCACGGAGGAGAACTTGGGATCGCGATAGGTGATTCGCAGGGCATCAGCCAGCGGGGTGGGCTGGACTCCGAAGATTCCTGGCCAGTCGATCACTTCAAACTCATCACCCGCGGTCAGAGCCTTGAGCTGATCGTTGGTGAAGGCCGGTTGGCGGCTGATCAGGGCCCAAAGCTGCAACAGCAATCCAAACAGCGGGATCGGCAGGTGGATGATCCAGGGTCGCGCACCTACAGCATCGCGCAGCTGCCGCATCAGGCTGATGTAGCTCACCCTCTCAGTGCCAGTGATGTCATAGCAGCCCGTCAGCGCAGGGTTTTCCAGGCAGCTCTGAATCACCCGACAGAAATCGCCCACATACAGCGGTTGGCGAATGAAGCGGCCGGATCCCGGGATCGGATATACCGGCAACTTCTGCATGAAACGTGCCAGCCAACCCAGATGTTTGCGATCAAACCAACCGAACATCAAGGTTGGCCGCAGCACCACGGCACTAGGCCATTCACGCAGCACTAGCTGCTCCTGACGACGTTTGGTGGTGGTGTAGAGGTCCTTAGCTATGGAGTTGACCACCGAACTGCTGATATGCACCAGCCGGGGAATCTGGCAGCGCTGCAGTTCTCTCAGAACGACTTCGGTCGTGGTGATGTTGTTGCGCTCAAACTGGCTGGGATCGGTGTTGCCGATCTCGGCCTGCAGCATGACGCAGGCATCACAGCCTTCCAGGAGCCGGGGCCAGCTGTTGCCTTGGGTTGTGGTGAGGTCTTCACACACGAACTGAACGGATGGAAACAGTTGACGGCCAGCCTCCAGGGCTTCGGCCTTCTTGTCCACCACGATCAGCTGCCAGTCGGGGTGGTGTTGCTGCAGGGTGGCGATCAGGTTCAGGCCCACAAGGCCGGCGCCACCGGGAAGGAAGAGTTTCATCGGGGAGGCTGGATTCAGAGTTGTACTCGCTTCGCCAGGTCCGAGCTGAACACCCCGCGGGGATCCAGCAGAGCCCGCTGTTGGCGCCATTCGGCAAGCCTCGGATAGCTGCGCTCCAGCATGGCGGCCGATTGGCGGGAGTCCTTGGCCAGGTATAGGCGTCCGCCCGCAGCGGCCACGGCCTGATCGAGCCTGTCCAGCATCTCGAACAACCCGGGCACGGCGGCCGACACATCGGCGGCCAGGGTCCAGCCCGGCAGAGGGAAGGACAGCGGGCCTGGATTACCCGGCCCGAAGCGCTTGAGCACGGTGAGGAAGCTGGGGGCACCGATCTTGCGCAGGGCCGTCAGGGTTTCAGGCACCAGATGTGCGGCGGCATCGGGAACGGCGAACTGGTATTGCAGGAAGCCGGCTGGGCCGTAGATGCGGTTCCAGTCGCCCACGCCATCGAGGGGGTGGAAGTAGGGGCCGATTGCCTGCAGTTCGCCGACCCGGTGCTTGGGGGCCTTGCGGAACCAGGTTTCGTTGAAGGCGCGCACGGACCAGGTGTTCAGCAGGCCACCGGGCAGGAAGGGCGGCGCCGAGGCCAGAGCTTTGGGGTCGTAGGCGAGTGGATCGTGCGCCAGCTCCGGAGCCTGCTGGCGCAGTTGGTCCAGGCTGGCGTGGTCCCCGCAGGTGAGCACGCCACGGCCGGCCGGGTGCAGGCTGTCCACCCAGGCGACGCTGTAGCGGTAGCGGGCATCCGCCTCCACCATCGCCGCCATCAGGCTGTCGAGGTCCCCAAAGCGGTCGGTGTCGACGCTGATCAGCGAGGTTTCGATCGGGATCAGGCGGAAGCTGACCTCCGTAATCACACCGGTGAGGCCCATGCCGCCAGCGGTTGCCCAGAAGGCGGCGGCGCTGGCCGGGTCGTCGGGGCTGAGTTCCCGCAGCTGGCCCTGGCCGTCCACCAACTGCAGGCGAATCACATGGTTGGCGAAACTGCCCTCACCGTGGTGATTCTTGCCATGAACATCTGCGGCCATGGCACCACCCACGGTCACGTTACGGGTGCCTGGGGTGACGGGCAGAAAAAATCCAGCGGGTACCAGAGCACGCAACAGTGCATCCAGGCTCACGCCGGCTCCAGCCGTCACCGTGCCACTGCTGGGGTCGAGCTCGATCCGGTCAAAGGCCGCCAGATCCAGCACGGTACCCCCGGCACATTGGGCCGGATTGCCATAGGCCCGGCCCAGGCCGCGGGGGATCAGGCTGGCGGGGGCGGCGGCCTGAATCAGTGACTGGATCTGCTGCAGGGAACTGGGCTGACAAACCTGGGCCAGTGTGGGTGCGGTGCGGCCCCAGCCGGTGAGTGTCTGGGGCTGGCAGGACAGGGTGGAGGTCACAACTTGGCGGCCAGGGCGGGAGGGAGCAGGCGGATCAACAGCATCAAGGGTGCCCACCACCAGGGGATGTATTCGATGCCACGGCGATGGGGACGCCGCAGTAGGTCGCGGGCGATGGTTGCGGGCTTGGCGCAAAGCAAAGGCGGGGCTTTGCCCGTCGTCATGGGGGTGGCCATGAAGCCCGCCTTGAGGATGCGCACGGCGAAGGGGGTGCCGTGGCAGCGCAGCAGCAGACCCTCGCAGAAGCGGGTCAGGCCTGCCTTGGCAGCCCCGTAGTGGTAGTTGGAGGGCCGGCCACGGTCGGCGGCGACGGAGGAGAACACCCAGAGGCAACCGGGCTTCTGGATGCGCTCCGGCGTGACGATGGCAGTGAGCCAGGGGATCAGCCCGCTGAAGTTAGCCGCGGTGATCGCCAGGGCTTCCTCTGCCTCATGACGCGCTCGCTCGGCATCCCCGAGACAGCCGGCCGTGATCAGGTACAGATCAAACGACTCCCGCAGCTGCGGAGGCTTGGGGCTGGAAGCCAAGAGCTCCACCTGCTCGCAAGACACGTCGGCTCCGAAGCGTTCTCGCAGCTCGCTGGCCAGGGCCTGGTTGGCGTTGGCATTGCGGGCCACCAGGTGGAAACGGCGGCAGCCCTGGCGTGCCAGGGCCTGGCAGATGGCGATGGCCACAACGCTGGTACTGCCCAGGACCAGGGCCGAGTGGATGGGGGAACGACTCATGCCAACCAACCCTGGCGATGGGCTATCCCTACCACAACCACGGTGACCAACCAGCCCAGCAGGGTGAGGTGGATGCCCCGGTCGCCCAGGAGGATCTCCTCGGGCTTTTCCGTCGTCTGATCGGGATGAGCGTTGGCGCGACGCTGGGCTTCCTCAGGGTCGCTGAGGAGCTGGTAACGGAAAATTCCCACCAGCACAAAGGGAACGGTGAGCAGCATCCAACTGGTGGGTGCGCCCTTGAGGGTGGGGCCAGCACTCCAGAGGGCGTAGGCCATGAAGGCGCTGCTGGCGACCAGCGATTCAAGTCGCTGCAGCAGCGGCAGGGAATAACGCATCAGCACGTGGCGGGTGACAACACCGCGCTCCAGGGAGATGCGCAGTTCGGCCTTGCGCTTCTCCACCGCCAGAAACAGGGCGAGCAGGCCAATGGTGAGCAGAAACCAGGGTGAGGCACCGAGCCCACTGGCGACCAGGCCCGCGAGGGCCCGCAACAAAAAGCCCGAAGCGATGCAGAAGATATCCAGCAGGGGCTGCCGTTTGAGTTGCAGGCAATAGGCCAGCTGAATCAGGGCATAGGCCAGGATGACGCCGGCAAGGCCCTGGCTGATGCTGGCTGCTAGGGCCAGGCTGGAGCAAAACAGAAACGCCGCGGCGACTAGGGCGGCGGCAATGGGCAGGGCACCCGAGGCGATCGGCCGCCGGCACTTGCTCGGATGGGAGCGGTCAGCTTCGACATCGATGACGTCGTTGACCAGATAGACGGCACTGGAGATCAGGCAGAAGCTCCCCAGGGCGATGCTGGAATTGAGCCAGATCTGCGGATCAGCGCGGAAGCTGAACAGAGCCGATGCATAGACCAGCAGATTTTTAGGCCATTGTCGGGGTCGGCAGGCGGCGACAAGAGCATTCACATTCACTGGACTATCGGTTGTTCAATGATGACCTCCGCAGATCTTAGGCCCTGACTTGCTAAAGGACCAATCAGCCGAATTGCCTCAGGCTTGGAACCCAGCGAGAGTTTGAGTGCTGGTGTGCCCTGGATGGCCAGCAAAGAAGCCCTAAGGCTTTTGCTGTTTTCGACAAATGGGTAAAGAGGAATCCGCTGACTTGTGGTTTCGAGAATTCGATAGGTAGTCATGCGACCATCGTTGAACTTCAGAGCAATAGCAAGTGGCGATGGCTTGAAAGCAATAGATTGAAAGCGACGCCATAGGGCCGGTTGAACCACAATGGAAAAGCGAGAGCCAGGTGCGAGGTCTTCGGGAAGCCGAGACCAACGCTCACTGGGGACATTGGGTGGATTGATCTTGTCGCCACGAAGCACAAGAGTGATCGCTTTCCATTGCAGCTGCCTGATCACAGCACTGACAGGCTTGCGCTTGAGAATCAAACCGCCCTTACTGCCGGAGCCAATGAGTTGATATCGAGAAGCGATAACCTCCAAAGATGGATAATCAAGATCAGGTGCATTGCGACCGTCGATACTTGAAGCACTCAGAACCAGATAGGAAGGCGCATCGACGGATTCAAAATGTCGCTTATTAAGCTGCTGAAGAAAAGGGGTATAAGCAGAATAGGACTGGATGATTGGCCTGGGGCGATAGCGAAGGCCATTGACCGGAAGATCTACGATATCCCAAGGCAAGGCATCAGCACTTGCCCCCCTTGGGATCAAGCTGAGGTTTTCCACCTCCGACTTAATGCCCTCAAAACCTGCTTGGCGCCGCGCCTGGAGCCTCTGACTGGTGCCATGGGATGCCATGGTTTCAGCAAATATAAAAGTATTTTTAGCTTGGCTGACAAACCAACGATCGAGGCCACTTCGTATTGGAGAGGAGTACTGGGATGCAATGCTAAGGCCAAGGGTCAGCGCGCCAAGAGCAGGAAAAAGGGTGAGCTGATCTACAATTTGATGGCTTGCATAGGCCAGGGTTATGATGGCGAAGCTCGCTAGGGACTGACCTGCAGTGAAGGCATGAGCATCGTGCCTCACCATTCCGGCCTTGAACATTGTCCAGAACAGAAAAAGACTGATCGATGTGACCATCAAAGAGTCAACCCTGCTTTGAAGCCTAAAGTATGAAGCCCTGTAGACAATAGTGACCAATGCGATACTCCCAGCCCAATAGGCAAATAGTTGCCACCCAGCAGAAGCATCGTCAGTCGCCATCGCAGAGCTATAGCCAAGCACGACAGCATGGTTGGGCCCCAGCAGATATCCAAATACACCTGACAGCACTTGGCCCGAGGCGAGCCAAAGGATCAAGGGCACTATGACAGCAACGACCATGGCCACAAAGCGCCTTTTCGCAGTCCGCAATGAGTAGCGAGACAGCAATATGGACACGCACACAATCACAGGGCCGGCGGAGACTGCAAAGCTGAGTTTGCAGAAAATACCAACAATGATTCCGCAATAGATTGCAACTAGTAGCAGCAGCTTTTCTTGTTTCGCCACACTTGCGACCACGAAAAGGAACACGATCTGCAATGTATAAAAGGATGCATCGGCACTATTAGAAGTCGTAAAAGCCATGAAAATGGCGATTAACCATGCAAAAGCTGGCGAGGGCAAATTGGCAAGGCCGACAGCAGCTGCAAGCTGCACCCCAGG
>CAIKWV010000434.1 GCA_903831165.1 uncultured cyanobacterium | reverse complement strand
CCCCGGGCGGATCCACCCCGAGAAGGCGTAACAGTCGCCCATGCAGACCCCCCGCCTCCAGCCCTGCCACCTGGGAAGCCCCCACATCAAAGTTGTAGGTGCCTCGGCGGAAGGTGCCGGCGCAGCCGCCGCTCTGGTGGTGGGCCTCCAGCAGCTCCACCCGCAGCCCCGCTTTGGCGAGCAGGCCGGCGGCTGTGAGCCCGGCGATGCCGGCGCCGACCACGGCCACATCGACGCGGGGACTGACCTCCGGCTGGGGACGCTCATCGGCCGCAGGGGTCTGGGCTGGATCGGCGGAAATGGCGGCACAGAGGCGGTGGCTGACCCTAGAGGTGCTGCGGTTGCGACCGGGCTGGGCTGGCCCCGGGGCCGCGGCCTCAGCCCATGGGCGTCAGGCTGGATGGCCCTCTCTGTTGCGCCGCCATGGGGCGTTCCGGCTCCGAATCCCTGGCTCCCTGGCTGGCCGACCGTCTGGGGGTGACGCTGCAGGCCCAGCGGCCCGTCGCCGGCGGCGACATCCACAGCGCCTGGTGCCTGGAGCTGGCGGAGGGTGGCCGCCTGTTCGCCAAGACCAACCGGGCTCAAGCCCTGCCGCTGCTGGAGGCGGAGGCCGATGGCCTGGTGGCCCTGGCGGCGGCGGCCGATCCGCTGCGGCTGGCGGTGCCCCAGCCCCTGGCCCTGGGGCTGGTCGGGGAGCAGTCCGTGCTGGTGTTGCCCTGGCTGGAGCTGGACGCCGGCGGGCAAAGCGCCCCAGGCTGGCGCGCCCTCGGGGCCGCCCTGGCCGACCTGCATCGCCGCAGCCTGACGCTGGTCTGCGCTCCGGGGGATCGGCGCGATGGCCCGTTCGGCTGGCCCCGGGACAACGTGATCGGTGCCACGCCCCAGGCCAACGGCTGGCTGCCGGACTGGGGCAGCTTCTTCGTTGAGCGCCGATTGGCGCCCCAGCTGGAACTCCTGGCCCGCCGCTGCGGGGCTCTGCGCGGGGCCGAGGACCTGCTGCAGCGGCTGCCGAGCTGGTTGGAACCGCACCAGCCCGAGCCCTGCCTGGTGCACGGCGATCTCTGGAGCGGCAATGCGGGCCTGTGCGGCGATGGCCGCGGCGCCCTGTTCGATCCCTCGGTGCACCGGGCGGACCGGGAGGTGGATCTGGCGATGGCGCGGATGTTCGGCGGCTTCCCGGAGCCGTTCTTCGCCGGCTACGAGCAGGTCTGGCCGCTGCCGGCCGGCCATCAGCAGCGGCGGCCTCTGTACAACCTGTACCACCTGCTCAACCACGCCAATCTGTTCGGCGCCGGCTACCGCCAACAGGCCCAGGGCCGGATCGAGGCCCTGTTGCAAGCGTTCGGCTGATGGTTGGAGGGGGCTGGCCCAGCGGTGCTCCAACGTGGCCGCCAGAGATCGGCAACCGTCTGTTCGGGCAGGCCTGGCCCCGGTGACCCTCACCGATCCCCCGGACCCCAGTGCCGGGGCCTCCCGGGCGTGGCACTGGCGGTGCGGCAGCCGTGGGGCTCGCTGCAGACCAGAGCAGGCGCCAACCCCTGGCCTCAACCTGCCCCCGGCAGCGGGTTGCGAGAAGCCCGCTCTGAGCGCAGCTCACACCATCCCTCCTGAGCACCACAACAGGGGTCGCAGCTTGATCACCCCAGCTCAAGGCCCTGGCCGCGCCGGACACCTGGAGCCTGTTGCCGCACCGAAGCTCGGGGCGCGGCAAGAGGTCAGGATCGAATCGCCTCCAATCGCGGTTCGGCTCCGGATTGATGGTTCCCGCCAAGCGACGATCGACGTGCTCGCATCAATCAGGGACCCGTTGGCAGGGGGTCGTTGGATCGCTGGGCCCTACGCCGCTGTCCGCCGAGGAGAGATCGCGGCAACAAAAAGCCCACCTGGGATCGGGCGGGCTTGCGTTGCACGTTGGCAGGGGCTGGGGTTCAGCCCAGATACTCCTTGCGCAGGCCTTGAATCTTTTCGATCACGGCATTGCGCTTTTCGCCGGTGGTCAGATTGTCCCAGCTCCACTGTCCCACCACCACGAGGCCGAGCAGTTCAAGCAGACCCGGAATGATCGGCAGCAGATTGATGGTGTCCCGCACGCCTTTGATCAGGATCTGAGCCACGATCACCGCCAGGATGATGCCGGAGGCCTTGCCGATCTTGCCCATCTGGGACCAATCGACCTTGTCGAGGGTCTCATTGACCTTGCCGATCACTTCGCCGTAGCGCTCGCTGAAATCGAACCCTCCTTCCGCCGGGGTGCTGGCTGCCGGGGCGCCTTCGACGCTTTCCATCACCTCGGTGGTGGTGTCACTGCTGGTGGTGTCACTCATGGAGGGGATGTACTCAAGTACGCAACGGTCGGTAACTTACCGCTGTGGACCCAGACTCGCCAGAGGAGATCCGGATCGGTCGGCAGGCGCTGACGGTTCTGAGGGCTGATCTGAGCCGTGCCCTGCCCCTGGAGGGCTGTGCCCTGCTGCTGGGCCTGACGCAGGGCCCCAGCTGGACGATTCGCCAGATCTGGCCCTGTTGCAACATCTGGCAGCCGGCGCCCGAACGCTATCGGCGCTTCGCGATCGATCCCCGCGAGCAACTCACGGCCCAGCGCTGGGGCCGGCAGCGCGGCTGGACGGTGCTGGGGTCGGCCCACAGCCATCCGCTCAGTGCGCCCAGGCCCTCGGCCACCGATCGCCAGCTGGCTTTCGTCCCCACCTTGATGCTGATTCTGGGACTGGCCCCTGTTGATCTTTCCAGCGCCACCGCTGCGGCGGCGGCTGAACGGGCCGGGGAGGCCGAACCGGACATGGAAACCCAGAGCCACCCCATGCAGCCCCTGCTGAGCCCGGAGCGTGGCCTCGCCGCCTGGTGGTTGGCGGCAGAGGCGCAGGCGCCTGGGGCCTGCCGGCGCCTGGGGTGGAGAATGGAGGACTGAGCCGCGGGCAGCCCGTTCTGCGGCGGCCGTGGTTCACGCCTTCTCCAGCCATGCTTCCTCCCGACACCAGCGGTGTT
>CAIKWV010000433.1 GCA_903831165.1 uncultured cyanobacterium | reverse complement strand
CGCTGATCATTGCCGCCACCGCCTCGGCCCGGGTCAGATCCAGGCGCCCGTTGAGAAAGGCCCGCTGGCTGAACTCACCGGGTGCCGCCCGCCGCGCTCCCGCCGCCAGCACCAGCTCCAGCACCCGGCGCACCGCCTCCAGGCCGCCATGGCAGTGCAGCTCCACCACGTCCTCGCGGGTGAAGCTGCGGGGTGCGCGCATCAGCAGCAGCAGCACCTCATCCACCCGCTCAGCGCTGGCCGGATCGACCACATGGCCGTAGAGCACCCGGTGGCTCTCCCAGACCTGACGACCCGCCGCCACGAACACCTGACGGCCGATCGCCTCGGCCCCGGGGCCCGAAAACCGCACGATCGCCACACTGCCGGCCCCGGCCGCTACCGCCGTAGCGATGGCGGCAATCGTGTCGGAACCGGCCAGGGCGGTCTCGTTGACCCAGCCGAGCTCCCGGGATGGTGACTTCGCCTGCGGCGCCTCAGCTGACACGGAATGGCTGGCCTCTGAATCCGAACCCAGTGTGGGCTGCCTGCCGCCGAGCCGTTGATCAGGAGAACGGCCTCAGGAGTTGGCCAATCCCGGAAACACCATCAGATCGATGTGCCCGCCGCTGGGATGGCGCCATTCGCGGAACTCGGCCGCCAGGGCCTGATGCTCCTGACGCAGGGATTGGGATTCCAGATCCTGCAGGCGCTGATGAACCAGATCCAGGGTGTTGTCGATCAACTGGGCGGCCTGTTCAGAGGTCATGGCACCAGGGGCGGTTGGAGGGGTTGTATCGGGGCCGGCCCCGGGCAGCTGTAGCGCCGCACACCGGCCCCCGTCCCTGTCAGCTGGCGCGCACCGAAGCACCAGGCCCGGGGGGCGGGCCGGATCGAGCTCGAGCTGATGCCGCTGGACGGCGTTGCCAAAACGCAAGGTGGTTTGAGGACAATTGCGTCCAGCCTGAAGCCCGCCACGCCCATGCTGGGAGGTCGGGGCCAGCCCATGGGATTGATCGCCTCAGCAGCGACCGACCTCAGATCCAGCCGTGCAGCGGTCCGGCGAGAGCCAACGCGCTGAAGCGCAGGTTTCGCGCTTCAGAATCAGTCGGACGCCCAATTTCAGGCGTCATGGCGTTCACGGAAAACGTCGACTTCCGGCTCTCATGCAGGACGTTCCAGCCTCCGACAGATCCAGCCGAGCAACCACTTCAGGCCGGAGACGGCCCCTGGGGCAAACGCGATCCGCCACCGTCTGAACCGCGCCAGGGAAAGCGCCGAAACCCGGCAGGCGTAGGCGACCACCCAATACACAAACCGTCCTGCAGCCATGGCGGCTCAAGCCAAACACGGGTTTCGTCAGCTCAGATTTACGCAACCGTGCGAATCATGTTTTGCACGGGTGCGCCCAACCTCCGATGACCTTGCGCACCAGCCCCGGCCCGTCGCGAAACACCACGCCCCCGTCCGGCAGGCGTCAGCAGCGCACTGAGGGTGCTTTTGATCCCCGCGACGTGGGAATGGGCATCCTCCTGGTCCTGCTGGGCGTCGGCTTGCTGGCCGGATTGTTCCAGGCCGCCGAGACCCTGGGTTTCGACACCCTGTTGGTGGCCAGCAAATCCATCTACAACGTCATCTCCGGGGTCCGTGGCATCGGCCTGGGCCTGGCCCAGATGGTGCTCGGGTTGACCGAGATGCTGGGTTTTGCAGCCCTGGCTGTGCTGTCCATTGCCGCCGTGCTGGCGATCCTCAGCGGTGCCGTCCGGATCGGCTCCCACACCCTGCCCCGCTTGAACCTGGTCTGGACCCTGCTCTCCCAATCGCTGCACCTCGCCCTGCAGTTCCTTGCCGTCCCCGTCGCCGGCCGCACCGGGCAGAACAACATGCGCAGCCTCAGGAACGAAAGCCAGGCCGGAGACTCCCAGCGCCTTCGCGCGGGCAAGCACCGGCGGGCGGCCTGAACGGCGGGCCAGGCTGAGCCAGGCCCCGTGAGGCCCGCCCCCCAGCGACCGCAACCTCGGCGGCAGCACTGGGGAGTTGCTTCGACAAAGCTCAATCCCCAGGCCACCTGCCCCGATCGCCCCCAGTCTCCAGGGAACCCTTCAACAACCCGCGGCAGCATTGACAACAACCACGGGCCTCAGGACCAGGCCCCAGGCCCCGATTCCCGCCAGGGCCGTGGATCAGCCCGTCCCTCGCCGGGGCTCAGGACGGGGCGTGCGTTGGCCGGAAAGGCCGCTGCACCTGCCAGACGTTCTGCCCGGACAGGTGGCGGTCGGCACACGACTGGCCCTGGCAGGCACGACAACCTGAGCGATCGGCTGAATGCCCCTCAGCCGATGCCCGTACGGCAGATGTCGAGCACGTCAGCCATCGAGCGGATCTGATCCAACATGTCCCGCAGCTGGGTCGAAGTGATCAGTTCCACCCGCAGATCAATGCGGGCTGGCTTGCCGGCACTGGTGCGCACCCGGGCATCACTGACGTTGATGCGGTGATCGGAGAGGCGGGTGAGGATGTCCTTGAGTACCCCCACCCGGTCCAGCACCTCGATCCGCAGGCGCACCGGATAACGGCGCTGCTGAGCGCCACTGGCGGGGTTCCAGCGCACCGGCAGACGACGCTCCGCGGGCGTCTGGCCGACATTGGCGCAGTCCTGGCGGTGAATGGTGATGCCGTGGTTGCCGAGGGCCACCGCCCCCACGATCGCCTCGCCCGGCAGCGGACTGCAGCAGCCCCCGAGCCGGTACTCCAGCCCCTCCACCCCCAGAATCGGGCTGCCGACGCTCTGATGCAGGGGCGTGGAAGGAGCGGGCTGGGAGGCCATCACCCGGGCGGCCACCTGCTCATTGCTGGGGGCGGGCACCGCCGCCTCGCTGGCCAGACGGATCTCCTCCCGCAGCCGGTTCACCACCTGCTGCAGCGTCACCCCCCCGAAACCGAGGCTGGCCAGCAGATCCTCCGTGCTGATCAGGTTGCAGCGCCGAGCCACCCGGGCAATGGCGTCACCGTTGAGCAGGGCATCAAAACCAGCGCGGCCCAGCTCCCGCTCCAGCAGATCGGTGCCACGCTGAATGTTCTCCTCGCGATGGCTGCGTTTGTACCAGGCCCGGATGCGATTACGAGCTGTGGGAGTGGCAACAAAATTGAGCCAGTCCAGACTGGGATGGGCATTCTTGCCGGTGATCACCTGCACGAAGTCGCCATTCTGAAGCGGCGTGGCCAAGGGACAGAGGCGATCATTGATGCG
>CAIKWV010000432.1 GCA_903831165.1 uncultured cyanobacterium | reverse complement strand
TTGAAGGCATAAAAGTCAAAACTTTCCGTGGCATCGGCCCGCCATAGCCGCAGCCGATCGCAGGTGTTGACCCGGTAGCCCAGCACCGGCACGTCATGGGGCACACCGATGGCGTGTTCGGCCGGGATCCAGCGCACCCGGTAGGCGCCCCGCTCGTCGCGGTAGCTCTCGGTGCGACCGCCGAAACCGACGAAACAAGCCTGGTCGGGGTGGGGGATCTCCCAGGGCCAGCCGGCCTTGAGCCATTTGTCAGTGATCTCGACCTGCCAGCCGTCGCGGATCAGCTGGTCGAAGATGCCGAACTCGTAGCGGATGCCGTAGCCGGTGGCCGGGATCTGCAGGGAGGCCAGCGATTCGAGGAAGCAGGCCGCCAGACGCCCGAGACCACCATTGCCCAGTCCCGGCTCCTCTTCGACATCGAGGATCTCCTCGATGTCGTTGATGCCGAAGCGGCGCAGGGCTTCAGCGACTTCCTCGCGGATGCCGAGCATCAGCAGGTTGTTGCCCAGCTGGGGGCCGATCAGAAACTCGGCCGACAGATAGGCCACCGCCCGGGTCGGGGACGCGCCGATGGCCTCCACACCCGCCAGGTAGCGGGTCATCAGCCGGTCCCTGACGGCGTAGCTCAGCGCCATGTAGAGGTCGTGGCGGCTGGCGGTGGGGGCGAGCTTGCCGAGCGTGTAGAAGAGATGCTCCGTCATCCCGTCGAAGACGTCATCGGCCATCAAGCCGCTGCGGTCCGGGTCGGCGTAGCAGCCTGGTGTGGGCAGGCGCAGATCGATGGGATGGGGCTCGTGCATCTCGGGGGTTGGCTCCAGACACGAAGCGCAGGCCAGAACCGTAGCCACGGATGCGGTTATGCCATCCCGTTCTGATGACGGGATGTGCAACCGAACACCCGTGCCCTGCCGCCTAGGGTCGCTTCGCCCCGGCCACCAAGGCCCAGATCCATGACCTTTCCCGCCCTGCTGCTGGCGATCGGCAACCACCAGCTCGAGGTGGCCGAGACGCTGATCCAGGTCGGGCGCTTCCTGGTTCTGTTCATCGCCGCTCGGTTCATGGCGGAGCTGATGGTGCGCCTGTCCCTGCCGACGATCCTGGGGGAGCTGCTGGCCGGCGTGCTGATCGGGGTGTCCGGCCTCCACTTTCTGTTGCCGCCCGAAACCGGCGCCCAGATCAACCAGCTGCTGCTCGATCTGGTGGCCTGGATCGCCGATGTCACCCCGGCGACGGTGCAGCAGCTCTACAACGAGAGTTTCCCCGGGCTGCAGCAGATTTCGGTGCTGGGCCTCTATGCGCTGCTGTTTCTCACCGGTCTGGAAAGTGAGCTCGATGAGCTGATGGCCGTGGGTCTGCAGGCCACCACGGTGGCGGTGACGGGGGTGCTGCTGCCCTTCGCTCTGGGCACGGCCGGACTGGTGCTGCTGTTTCACGTGCCCCTGATCCTGGCGATCTTTGCCGGGGCCGCCATGACCGCCACCAGCATCGGCATCACCGCCTCGGTCTTCGGCGAGCTGGGCTGGCTGCGTCGCCGCGAGGGTCAGATCGTGATCGGCGCCGCCGTGCTCGATGACATCCTTGGCATCGTCATCCTGGCGGTGGTGGTGGCCCTGGCCGGCGGCGAGGCCCTCACGGTGGGCCCGATCGTCAAGCTGGTGCTGGCCGCCATCCTGTTTGTGGCCGCGGCTTTGATCCTCAGCCGCACCGCCGCGCCGGTGTTCGATTGGGTGCTCGATCGGCTCAAGGCCCCCGGCGAAGTGGTGGTGGCCGGTTTCGTGGTGCTGACCCTCTGCTGTTTCCTGGCCCAGGCGATCGGCCTGGAGGCGGCCCTGGGGGCCTTCGCCGCCGGCCTGATCCTCAGCCGCTCCCGCCACACCGAGGCGATCCAGGAAACGATCAAGCCGCTGGTGGCCCTGTTCGCCACCGTGTTCTTCGTGTTGATCGGCACCGGCATGGATCTATCGGTGCTCAACCCGCTCGATCCGGCCAACCAGGAAGGCCTGGTGGTGGCCCTGTTCCTGCTGGCGGTGGCGATCGTCGGCAAGGTGGCCGCCGGCTGGACCTACACCAGCAGCGAACCCACCAACCGGCTGGTGGTCGGGCTGGGCATGATGCCCCGCGGCGAGGTGGGACTGATCTTCCTGGGGCTGGGCACCCAGGCCAAGTTGCTCACCCCGGCCCTGGAGGCCGCCATTCTGTTGATGGTGATCGGCACCACCTTCCTGGCTCCGGTGCTGCTCAGACTGGTGCTCTCCGGCCAGGAGACCGTTGCCGAACAGCCCCTCTGAACCCCATCCTGCCGGCGCCGGTCTGGCCGCCCTGCTGAGCCGCTGGGGATTCAGTGCGGCCGGCTGGCGGGACAACCGCCATGGCGAGTGGTGGCTGGCGGTCCAGCTGCTGTTGCTGCTCGCCCTGCTGTTGCCCCCGGTGCCGCAGCCGATCGCGTTGGGTCTGGCCTGGCCCCTGGTGCTCCGGTGCATCGGCGGGGCCCTGGTGCTGCTGGCCCTGGCCCTGGCGGTTCAGTCCCTGTTGCGGCTCGGCCCCAGCCTTTCGCCTCTGCCCGAGCCGATGCCCGGGGCCGCTCTGGTGACCGAGGGGGCCTACGGCCGCTGCCGCCATCCTCTCTACCAGGCGATTCTGATCGGCGCCCTGGGCATGGCGCTGCTGCTGGGCAGCCTGCTGCATCTGGCCCTGTTGCTGGCCCTGGCGGCGGTGCTCGGCGGCAAAGCCCGGCGCGAGGAGCGGGCCCTCTGCCGCGACCACCCGGACTATCCGGCCTATCGCGCCAGCACGGCGGCGATCGTGCCCCATCTGCCCTGGCTCGACTGGCGCTGAGCTGCCGCCAGCCCGTTGCCGGCCTTCCGCCTCAGTCCTTGCCCTGGCGGCTGGCCACGCTCCAGAACAGGCCCGCCAGCACGGCCATCAGCCCCAGGCTGGAGGACCACCCCGGTCCCAGGGCCCAGCACAGCACCAGTTCGACCACCACGCCCACCGCCAGGGCGAGCGCCAGGCTGGCGAGCACCAGCACGATCTGCTGGGTGCTGGCGGTGAGCGGTCCTTCGGCCAGGCTCTCTTCGAAGCGGGCGATCGGAACGCTCAGGGGCAGATAGAGGGCCAGGGCCCAGAGGGCGATGCCCGGCAGCAGCGAGCTCCAGAGAGAAAAGGTCAGATCCGGTGGCATCGCAGCAGTGGCGGGGCCGGCGGCGATCGCTCGCCATGGCGGTGGGCTTCTTAGCATCGTCGACCCTGTGCCCTCACTGCGTGTCCCTGCCCGCCGCCCTTGCCGAGCCGGAGGCACCCTGGCGTTTTGAGGGCCAGACGGTGCACAGCCTCTGTCGCAAGCCCCAGGCGCCGGTGGGGCCGGCGATTCTGCTGGTGCATGGCTTCGGCGCCTCCACCGACCACTGGCGCCACAACATCCCGGTGCTGGCTGCGGAGCACGAGGTGCATGCCATCGATCTGCTGGGTTTCGGCCGCAGCGCCAAGACGGCGGGCCTGTCCTATGGCGGCGCTCTCTGGCGCGACCAGCTGCAGGCCTACGTGATCGAGCGCATCGGTCGGCCCACGGTGCTGGTGGGGAACTCCCTCGGCGGCTATGCCTCCCTGGCGGCGGGGGCCGCCCTGGGGGACCAGGCGGCCGGGGTGGTGCTGCTCAATGCGGCCGGGCCGTTCGCCGCCGAACAACAGGCCCCAGCGGGCGGCTGGGGCGCCATCGCCCGGCGCACGATCGGCGGCGCCCTGTTGAAAAGCCCGGTGCTGCAGCGGTTGCTGTTCGAGAACCTGCGCCGCCGGTCCACGATCCGCAAGACCCTGAACCAGGTGTACATCGACCGCAGCAACGTCGATGAGGAGCTGGTGGAGGCCATCCGCCGCCCCTCCCTCGATCCCGGTGCCTTCGGGGTGTTCCGCACGGTGTTCGACATCCCCAGCGGCCAGCCCCTCGACCAGCTGTTCGCCGACCTCAGCTCTCCCCTGCTGCTGCTCTGGGGCATCCGTGATCCCTGGATCAATGCGGCCGGACGGCGGGCGGCCTTCCAGCGCCATGCCCCCGCCGCCACCACCGAGGTGGTGTTGGAAGCGGGCCATTGCCCCCACGATGAGGTGCCGGAGCAGGTGAACCGCGCGCTGCTGGAGTGGCTGGCCCAGTTGCCCCAGACCCCAGTCCAGATCCAAGGGCAAGCCCAAATTCCAGAACAGGCCCCCGAGCCGGATCTCGCGCCAGCCACCGCCTGATCTCGCCCAGGCAGAGCTTCTGCGAGCGTTCGGGCAAGAACGTCCGCAGACGCAACCGGGCAAGGTCCAACATCTCCCCGGCAGGTTGCTGGTTCCGTCGCCGCCGGAGCAGGCCCGGGCCTACAACCCGCATCCCCGAGCCATGTCCCAGCCCCTGGCTACGGTCGGGCCTTGCGGCGGTGGTGCGCCGTCGTCCGCCGGCCCGTGCCGCCCCTGCCGCCGTCCCCGCTCACGCCCCTGCCTCCTCCCATGCCGCTGCAGCGTTGCCTTGAGCCCTATCCCCACTGGCTGTTTCGCGATCCTGCCAGTGGCGACAGCCTGCGGCTCGTGCCCGAGCGCGGTGGCCTCGTCACGGGCTGGAACTGCGGTGGCCGCGAAATGCTTTATCTCGATGCCGAGCGCTTCGCCGATCCGGCCCTTTCGGTGCGGGGCGGCATCCCGGTGCTGTTTCCGATCTGCGGCAACCTGCCCGGCGATCGCCTGACCCTGCCCCAGGGTGAATTCCACCTGCCCCAGCACGGTTTTGCCCGCGACCTGCCCTGGCAGCTGCAGGAGCTGGCGGCAGGCGACGGCATCGCCCTGGTGCTGGAGGACAGCCCCGAGAGCCGGTCCCAGTTTCCCTTCGCCTTCCGGCTCGAGCTGGAGCTGCGGCTGCAGCCAAGCGCCCTGGCGATCACGGTGCGCCTCAGCCATCGGCCCACCGAGGGGGGCCAGGACTCACCAGGGCCCATGCCCTTCAGCTTCGGGCTCCATCCCTATCTGGCCGTGGTCGATCCGGCGGCGGTGCGCCTGGAGGGCCTGCCTGATCGCTGCCTGGATCACCACACCATGGCGGCCGCCAGCACTGCCGAGCAGCTGCAGCGCCTCTGTCAGGGGGTGGATCTGCTGGCCGGTCCGGTCGGCTCGGTGCGGCTGCTGGATCCGTTGGCCGGGCTCGCCATCCGCATGGTGACCAGCGCTCCCTGGGATCTGGCCGTGGTCTGGAGCGATCCGCCCCGGCCGATGGTCTGCCTGGAGCCCTGGACCGGGCCCCGGGGTGCCCTGGTGAGCGGCGATCGTCGTCTGGAGCTGCAACCCGGCCAGAGTCAGGAGCTGAGCTGCTGCTATCACGTTTCCAAGCTGGGCTGAACGGACTGGGCTGAGCGGAGCGCCGCGAGACCTCAGCAGCCACGCCATGCCCCGCCGCGCTTCAGGACAAGCCGGCCCGCTGGGGTTGCAGCGTTGAGCCAGGCGATCCAGCGGGCTTCGTTCAGCGGGTTGGCGACGGGGTCAAGGCTTGGCCACACCCGGCAGGCGGCCCGGTGCCAGCTGCAGCTTGGGATCAAACTGACGCTTCACCTGTTCGATCAGCGCCCGGGAGGGGGCATCGTCCCAGGCGGGCACGGCGTGGCCCGAGGGCTGGTGCAGCACCGTCAGCCAGCCACCCAGGCGCTGGCATTGCAGGCGCAGCCGCAGCACGGCTTCGGGCCTCAGATCCGCGCGGGCGCCCGGGCCTGCCGGGGTCCAGGCCAGTCCCACGCCGCTGCCCGCCGCCAGATCGATCGCCAGGCCCTCCAGTTCGGGGCTGGCCAGGGCCTGGGGCACCTGATCGGGGCTGACCCCCAGGCGCAGCAGCCAGGCCGGTTCTGGCTCCGGACCGTCGTCGGGCGCGCCAGGTTGATGGCGGCCCGCGCCCGGGATCGCCTCGTCATCGCGGGCGCAGGCCAGCAGGCTCTCGAGGGCCTCGGCCTCCAGTTGCCGCAGGGGCAGGCGGCTGTGGGTGGCAATGGCGGCCTGCTGCTCGGCCAGGCTCTCGGCGGAGATGCTGGCCAGGCCGATCAGCAGCAGCGGCGCAGCCTCCAGGCCGGCGAGGGCGGCCAGGGGGGCGCTCCACCAGTCGAGGCGCTCGGGGCTGAGGCTGGAGCCCAGCAGCCACTGGCTCAGGGCGCCCAGCTCGGCCAGGGATCCCTGCACCAGCAGGCCGCGGCGGATCGGGGGCTGGGGCAGGGTGCGCAGGTTCAGCTCGGTGATCAGACCGAGGGAGCCCCAGCTGCCGCAGAACAGGCGCATCAGGTCGTAGCCCGCCACGTTCTTCACCACCCGGCCGCCCGCCTTGGCGGCGGTGCCATCGGCCCGCAGCAGTGACAGGCCGATCAGCTGGTCGCGGACCGCCAGGTAGCGCTGCCGGTAGCCCCCGGCCAGACCCCGGGCCACCAGGCCACCGAGGCTGCCGGCGCCGCGCCGTTGGCTGCCCCAGGGCCGATCGACGGCCAGCCACTGGCGATGGGGGGCCAGGGCCTCCTGCACCTCCAGCAGCGGCGTACCGGCTCGCACGCTGATCGTGAAGTCACCGGGCTTGTGTTCGATGATGCCCCGCAGGCCGGCGCAACTGACCGGGGTGCAGTCCTGCAGGGGCGGCCCCCAGTCGAGCCGGCTGCCCAGACCGCAGGGCACCCAGGCCGTGCCTTCCCGGTGCAGCTGCCG
The DNA here is from genome assembly GCA_903831165.1 of uncultured cyanobacterium. Lineage (GTDB taxonomy): Bacteria > Cyanobacteriota > Cyanobacteriia > PCC-6307 > Cyanobiaceae > Cyanobium. The sequence continues at coordinate 5,343 of CAIKWV010000432.1, read as the reverse complement.
CACCAGATCCTGAAGGTCGTTGGCATCGGGACTGATCACGGCACGATGGTGCCATGCAACAGGTGGAGCCCGCGGGCCCGGCCGCCCCTGAACCGGCCCTCAAGATCGTCGTCATCGATGACGACCCCACCGGCTCCCAGACCGTGCATGGCTGCCCGCTGCTGCTGCGCTGGGATCCTGCCAGTCTGGCCCTGGCACTGAGGCAACCCTCGCCGCTGCTGTTCCTGCTGGCTAACACCCGGGCCCTGGCGCCCCCGGAGGCGCGGCAGCGGGTTCGGGACATCTGCAGGGTCCTGGGGCCGGCCCTGGCGGCGGCGCAGGCCGAGGGGGTGATCGATCGCTGGTTGGTGGTGAGCCGCGGCGATTCCACCCTGCGCGGCCATTTCCCCCTGGAGGTGGAGGTGATCCATGAGGAACTGGGCCCGTTCGAGGCCACGTTTCTGGTGCCGGCCTTCCTGGAGGGGGGGCGCACCACCCTGGCGGGGGTCCATCGCTTGCACGGGCAGCCGGTGCATGAGACCGCCTTCGCCCGCGATGGTCTGTTCGGCTATGGCAGCAGCCATCTGCCGGCCTGGGTGGCGGAGAAAAGTGGCGGGCGCATCCAGGCCACCGCGGTGCAGTGCCTTTCCCTGGCGGAGCTGGAGGGCCCTGGGGCCGCTCTGGGGCAGCGCCTGGCGGGCCTGGCCGGCAACGCGGTCGTGGCGGTGGATGCCACCGAACCGCGCCATCTGAGCGCCCTCGCGGCGGCCGTGCGCACTCTGCAGTTTGCCCCGGCCGCCGAGCAACCATCGGGGGCTGGCGGGTTTGTCTCCGGGGCCGTTCCTGCCAGCGCTGCCGCCACGCTGACTACCGCCCCGGCCACCCCGGCCGCCGCTGGCTCGGTCACGAATGGCACGGTGACTGGCGATTCGGAGGTTGTCGACCCAGCCCCCAGCCCAGGCCCACCGCGCCGCTTCCTGTTCCAGAGCGCCGCCGGCCTGATCGCCGCCCTGGCCGATCTGCCCCCCCAGCCCCGCGATGGGGCTGCCCTGGCGGCGCTGCGGCGCCGGGGGGTGGAGGGCCCCATGCCGGGGCTGGTGCTGGTGGGCTCCCATGTGCCCCTGGCGGATCGCCAGCTGGAGCGCTTGCTGGCCGAGGAGCGCTGCGGCGGCGTCGCAGTGGTGGTGGCCAAGGTGCAGCGGTTGCTGGAGGGACCGGTGCCCGATCTGCTACTGGCCTCGCTGGAGAGCAGCTGGCTGGAGCAGTTGCGCCAGCAGCTGGATGCGGGCCGCACGCCGGTGCTGTACACCAGCCGCGGCGAGCTCCGCTGCCGCGATGGGGCCGAGCGCCGGCGGCTGGGGCTGGTGCTGGCGGCCAGCCAGGCCCGGGTGGTGGCGGCCCTGGAGCCGCAGTTGGGGTACGTGATCAGCAAGGGGGGCATCACCACCCACACCCTGCTGGCCGATGGCTTCAATCTGGCGGCGGTGCGGCTCCAGGGCCAGCTGCTGCCGGGGTTGTCGCTGGTGCTGGCGGATCTGCCGGCACAGCGGCCAGGCGAGGCGGAGGCTGCCCTGCCGGTGCTCACCTTCCCCGGCAATCTCGGCGATGACAACACCCTCTTGGAGGCCTGGCGCTGCATGGAAGGACAGGGAGTTCAGTGACAAACCTCCTGCAACCAGAAGTTTGCTAAAAAAAACCGAAGCGGGTTCCGGCAACAGGCTCGTTGCTCACTGGCCAGCAGTTTTTCGCGGCGTTCTTGCTCAGCCAAGCAACGAGGTCAGATCCGCTGAGGGGGTTGTCAGCAGGCTCCAGCCAGCGGTCGTCGGGCTCCGCCCAGGGCGCGGCTCTCAGCCGCCGCTCTCAGCCGCCGCTCTCAACCGCCACCGAAGCTGCGGGCCAGCAGTTGCACGGGGTGCAGCACCGGGATCGGCCGCGGGGTGGACTCCATGTGCTGGCGGATCTGCAGGCTGCAGCCGATGTTGGCGCTGACGGCGATGTCGGCGCCGGTCTCGCTCAGATCCGTGGCCTTGAGGCGCCCCAGCTCGGCGGCCTCCTGGGGCTGCACCAGGTTGTAGATGCCGGCGCTGCCGCAGCAGACGCCCGCCTCGACCGCCTCGACGAGCTGCACATGGGGGATGCGGCGCAACAGTTGGCGGGGCTGGTCGCGGATGCCCTGGCCGTGGAGCATGTGGCAGGCATCGTGGTACGCCAGCCGCAGCGGGCGCTCGGCGCTGGCCGCTGCGCCGTCTTCATGGCGCAGGGGCTGGAGCGCCTGCACGAACGCTTCAGCCAGGCCGACCCGATCCAGAAACTCCTGGATGTCGGCCACCTGGGCGGCGAACTCGGCCGGGCTGGCCGCGACGACGGAGGCGTGGGCATCGGGCCTGCCGCGGGCGGCCCCCGATGTGGACCCCGCGGCTGGCTCCGCTTCCGGCGACTCCAGAATCTCGCCGTAGTGCTTGAGGGTGTGGCCGCAGCCGGAGGCCGCCACCAGGATTGCGTCCAGGGGTTCGGGGCCTGCGGCCCTGCCGGGGCCGACCACCGCCTCGAAGCGCTCGATCAGGCCCCAGGCCAGCTCCCGCGTCTGCTCCAGTTCACCCTGGTGATGGGTGACGGCGCCGCAGCACTGCTGGGCCGGCGGGATCACCACCTCGATGCCGTTGGCGCTGAGCACCTCGATCGCGGCGGCGTTGACGGCCGGATCGAACAGGCGCTGCACGCAGCCCAGCACCAGGCCCACCCGGTAGCGCCGTGGCCCACGGGCGCTCACCAGCACCGGCCAGGAATCGCTGAAACTCTCGGCGGCCAGGGGCGGCAGCAGCCGCTCCATCGCCTCGATCTGGGGGCCGAACAGGCGGGTGAGCCCGCTGCGGCGAACCAGGGCTTGGAGGGGGGTGCCGGCGTAGGCGCGCAGGGGTGTGAGTACGGCCCGCAGCCGCTGCGGATAGGGCAACAGGGCAAACAGGGCGCGGCGGAAGGCCCGCTGGGCGGGGCTGCGCAGTTCCGGAGCATTGAGCTGGGGGCGGGTGGCCTCGATCAGCTCGTCGTAGCGGACGCCGGAGGGGCAGGCGGTGACACAGGCAAAGCAGCCCAGGCAGCTGTCGAAATGGCCGGCCACGGTGGCATCGAGCTGCAGCTCGCCGGCGGCGATCGCCTTGAGGGTGTGAATGCGGCCGCGGGGGGAGTCCATCTCCGTGCCCATCACCCGGTAGCTGGCGCAGGTGGGCAGGCAGAAACCGCAGTGCACACACGGATCGAGCAGGCCCAGCGGCGCCTCGGCTGCGGCCGACTGGGGAGGGCCTGGAAGGTCTGGGGTCGCCGGGCTCATGGACGGGTGCGATCCGGCCCAGTCTGCCGTGGGCGGTTGCCTGTCGGGCCCGGCGGGATGGTTGGCCTGGCCGGGGCGTCCAGGATCGTCAGAATCAGCGGCTCCAGCAGGCGCACGCTGGTGTCTGAGGGGTGGTCGGAGTCGAACAGCACCTGGCGCATGGCGCCCAGCCGGCAGCCCTCCGGGCAGAAGATCGGCAGGGGATCGATCACCGTGACGCTGGGCGACAACCGCCCGGAGAGCTGCTGATTGAGCTGGCGGGCATAGCCGATCTGTTGCTGGAGGGCCTCGCTGCAGCGGTCGTTCCAGCGCTCCGGCCGGAACCATTCCGGCAGGCAGCTGTCGCGGTGCAGCAGGCGGGGGCCGGCGCCGAGCAGCAGCACCCGCAGGCCCCGGTTGCGGGCCTGGGCGGCGAAGGCCCGCAGCGCCCCGGTGTAGAGGTTCAGCTTGCCGGTGGCGCTGCTGATCGGTCGACCATCCGCCCCCAGCAGCTGGTCGCGGGTGTCGCCGATGCCGACGCCCAGGTGGGAGAGGTGATAGCCGGCGATCAGCACGGCGTCGCCGGGACGGCCGTGGGCCAGGATCCAGTCGGCCCAGGCGCGCTGAAAGGGACCGCAGGCCGGCTTGGTGGAGCCGTAGGGCGTGGCCGGGAAGGGGCAGCCATTCATGCTCAGGTGGCCGATACCGAAGCCCAGGCGGTGCAGGTCCGACTCCAGGGGCATCAGGGCCGAGGCGTGGCTGTCCCCTGCCACGAACACGGTCGGCCGGCCGGCCTGGGCAGGGGCGTGGCAGTCCTGGGCCAGCTGGTCGATGGCGGTGAGGGCGCGTCGATCATCGGCATCGAGATGGCAGAGCGGATTGCTGATCCGGCTGCCGGCCACGGTCTGTCTGGCCAGTTGCTCCCGCACGGTGGCGGCGTGCTGGCCGGCGTAGAGATGGCGCCCGCCCGCCCCCAGGCCCAGCCAGATCAGCAGGCCGCTCAACACCCCCGTCACCGCGACACCCCGCAGCACGGTCTGGCCGTCGCTACGGGCCCAGCGGCAGCGGCGCAGGGGCTGTTCCACCCAGCGATAGGAGGCTTCCGCCAACGCCAGCATCGCCAGCAGCTGCAGCGGAATCGTCCAGGCATCCAGGCCGATGGTCCAGCGGCTGAGGCTGATCACACTCCAGTGCCAGAGGTACAGCGAATAGGAGATCAGGCCCAGATGGCGGATCCAGGGGATGCGCAGCAGATGCTGCACAGGGCCGGGCCGGGCGATGGCCGGGATCAACAGCGCCGTGGCGGCCACCGCCAGGGGCGTGCTGAGGGCGATCGCCCGCTGGGGCGCCAGGGGCAGCAGCAGCAGGACGGCCAGGGGCAACCAGGCTGGTGGCGACCAGGGCGCCGACCACCAGGCTCCTGGTCGGACGGCGGGGATCAGGACTGCCAGCGGTGGTTCCTCAGGGGATGTAGCCGGGCGGTTGGGGCCAGCGGCAGTGGCTTGGTCCTTCCCTGGCCCCAGGGGCACCAGCAGCGCTCCCGCCGCCAGCTCCCACAGCCGGCCGGGGGTGAGCAGGTAGGCGGCGGTGGGATCGCGGCTCCCCAGCAGCAGGAACCAGCCCAGCGACAGGGCGACCACCAACCACAGCGCCAGGCGGAACAGGCGAGCGCGTCCTCGGCGTCCCGCCTGGGCCAGCCCCAGTCCCCAGGCCAGCAGCGGAAAGACCAGGTAAAACTGCTCCTCCACCCCCAGCGACCAGGTCTGGGTGAAGGTGTTGAGGGCGGCATCGGTGCCGAAATAGTCGCCGGCCTGGCGATGCAGTTCCAGGTTGGAGAGGCCGAACAGGGCCGCGGCACCCGTTTGCAGAGAGGGACCCGGATCGGGGATCACCAGGCAGCTGAGCAGGGCGGTGACGGCGACGCACAGCACCAGGGCGGGTGCCAGCCGCTGCACCCGTCGGCGGTAGAAGCCCAGCAGAAAAGGGCCCAGCGACTGGCCTGCGTGCCGCTGCAGTGAAGCGGTGATCACGTAGCCCGAGATCACGAAAAAGATGTC
>CAIKWV010000431.1 GCA_903831165.1 uncultured cyanobacterium | reverse complement strand
CGGCGTTGCCAAGCACCAGCAGCGTGCTGAGGTTATGCAGGATCGCCGCGATCATCGCGCCTGCCGCGCCCAGCACGCCGAACGCCGCCATGGCGACAATGGCCAGCGTCCAGCCAAGTCCGATGATCACGTTCACTTGCAAGGTATGGCGGCACTGACGGCTCAGCCTCACGCAGGTGCCCAGCCGGCGCAGGTCACTGCCGATCAACACCACCCGCCGCGCCCCCTCACGCCGCGCCCGGATCAGCTGCCGTTGCAGCCGCACCCCCAGGCGCCCCTCCCCCTGCAACACGGTGCGCTCCACCCCCAGCTGCCGGCCCCAGCGCGCGGCGGCCTGGCCCGCCAGGCCACTGACGGCCAGCACCAGCTCCTGGCCCTGGGCCGCCGTGGCGTCTTGGGCCACCTGCAACACATGGGCGCTCAGCCGGGCCTGGACCGCCGCCGCTCGCTCGATCCCGAGGCTGGCGGCCAGCCGACGCTTGCAACGCCCCGGAGCCGGCCAGCGGGCCATCACCACCAGCTGGCCGTCGCGTCGCAGGCCGCCCAGCGCAGCCTGGTTTGCCGCGCCTGAGCTTGAGCCGGCGGCCGATCGCGGCGCCGGATCGGCGGCGCTCAACTCTGGTGGGGCAGTTCCGCCGGCCGCACGCTCAGGGTCTGCTGGTTGCCATCCCGGCGCACGGTCAGCTCCAGGGGCCGGTTCACCTGGCCGCCGTCGACATCGAGCTGCACCTCCGAAGGATTGCGGACCGCGTTGCCGGCCACTTTCTCGATCAGGTCACAGGGGCGGAGGCCACCCCGCTCGGCCGGGCTGTTGGGCATCACATCCACCACCACCACACCGTTCACCTCCGGCAGGCGGCAGGCATTGGTGCTGGCGTTGATCTCGCGGGCCAGCTGGGGGGTCAGGGCCTGGAGCCGCACGCCGATGTAGGGATGGGTGGCATAGCCGCGGGCCAGGATCTGCTCGGCGATCTGGCGGGCGGTGTTGATCGGGATCGCAAAACTGAGGCCGGCACCCGGGGCCTGACGGATGGCGGTGTTGATGCCGATCACCTGGCCGCGGTCATTGATCAACGGCCCGCCGCTGTTGCCCGGGTTGACGGCGGCGTCGGTCTGCAGGTAGGGCACCCGCTGCCCCTCGCCCACCGCATTGGTGCGCTGGATGGCGCTGATGATCCCGGCGGTGACTGTGTTGTCGAGGCCGAGGGGGTTGCCGATGGCGATCGCCCATTCGCCGGGCCGCACCTTGGCGGAATCGCCCATCGGAGCCACCGGCAGGTTGGAGCTGACCACCTTGACCACGGCCACATCGGTGAGTGGGTCGGCCCCCAGCACCTTGCCGGTGAAACTGCGGCCATCGGGCAGGGTGACGCCCACCTCATTGGCCCCCTCGACCACATGGGCGTTGGTCAGCACCACACCATCAGCCTCGATGATGAAGCCCGATCCTTGGCCCTGTTGCTGCTGGATCGCCGGGCCGCGGCCGAACAGACCGCCCATGGGGTTGACCAGGCGCTTGACGGTGTCGATCCGCACCACCGCCGGACCCGTCTTTTCCACCGCCTTGACGATCACGTTGCCGCCGCTGGGCAGCAGCGGGCTGACCGGTGTCTCACTCAGCCGGGTTGGCTTCGGTTCCCGACCCAGACCGGGGAAGGAGGGGGCCAGGCTGCAGCCCGAGAGCAGGGTTCCCAGCACCAGAGCCAGCCCGGCGCCCCGAAAGGCGAGAAGTTGGGGGGCGGAAACCGGGCTGGGGTTGGCCATCGAAGCGCTGGGGAGACGGGAAGGGAGAAAGGGCATCATGAAAGACCTCGCGGCGCTCGGGAGCTGCGTATATTCAGCCCGTGGCGCAAGGTGAGTCGGTGCAGCAGGGGGACGAGCTCTGGCACCGGATTCAGCAGGCGCTCCAGGCCAATCTGAGCAAGCCGACCTTTGAGACCTGGATCCGGCCGGCCCGCTGCGCTGACTACCAGGATGGCGTGCTGCGGGTGCTGGCCCCGAACAGCTTCGCCAGCAGCTGGCTGCGCAAGAACTATCTGACCAAGATCGAGGCGGTCGCTGCGGAGCTGGCCGGTCATGCCGTACGAGTGGAGGTGGCTGTCGCCGAGGACCAGTCTCCCGCCGCGGGTGGTGGCTCCGGGCCGCTGCCGATGGGAGAGATTGCCGACCTTCCCTCCCGCGGCCCCAGCGCCGCCAGCGACAGCCAGCGACGGCCGGAGAGCGGCAATGGCCGGGCGCCGCGGGTGGTGCTCAATCTCAACCCCCGCTACGTGTTCAACCGCTTCGTGGTCGGGGCGAACAGCCGCATGGCCCATGCGGCGGCGCTGGCGGTGGCCGAGGCCCCGGGCCGCGAATTCAATCCGCTGTTCATCTGTGGTGGGGTGGGCCTGGGCAAGACCCACCTGATGCAGGCGATCGGTCACTACCGCCAGGAGATCGACCCCGAGGCGCGGGTGTTCTATGTCTCCACCGAGACCTTCACCAACGACCTGATCCAGGCGATCCGCAAGGACGCGATGCAGTCGTTCCGCGATCGCTACCGGGCTGCCGATCTGATCCTGGTGGATGACATTCAGTTCATCGAGGGCAAGGAATACACCCAGGAGGAGTTCTTCCACACCTTCAATGCCCTGCATGAGGCCGGCCGCCAGATCGTGATCGCGAGCGATCGTCCCCCCAGTCAGATTCCGAGGCTGCAGGAGCGCTTGATTTCGCGCTTTTCGATGGGCTTGATCGCCGACATCCAGGTGCCCGATCTGGAAACCCGCATGGCGATTCTGCACAAAAAAGCCGAATCCGAGCAGATGGCCCTGCCACGGGAGCTGATCCATTACATCGCCGGCCGTTTCACCTCCAACATCCGCGAGTTGGAGGGGGCCCTCACCCGGGCCGTGGCCTTCGCCTCGATCACCGGCCTGCCGATGACCGTCGAATCGGTGGCGCCGATGCTAGATCCGGTCGGCAACGATGTGGAGGTGACCCCCCAGCAGGTGCTGGACAAGGTGGCGGAGGTGTTCGCCGTGCGCATCGATGAGATGCTCTCCCCCAGCCGCAAGCGTGCCGTCAGCCAGGCGCGACAGGTGGGCATGTACCTGATGCGCCAGAACACCAAGCTGTCCCTGCCCCGCATCGGCGAGGCTTTCGGCGGCAAGGATCACTCCACCGTGATGTACGCGGTGGAGCAGGTGGAGAAAAAGCTCGGCAACGATCCTGACCTCTCGCGCCAGGTGCAGAAGGTGCGCGACCTGCTGCAGATCGATTCACGCAAACGCCGCTGACGGGTTCAGCCCGCCGTCAGGGGTGTGCTTGGGTCCAGTCCTTCCACTTCGCCCTGGAAGACCCGGCTGGCGGTGATGTCATCGGCTTCGATCGTCATCAGCTCCAGCCGGGAGACGGTGGCGCCGCTGCGGTTGTAGAGGCGATTGGCCTGGCGCATGCGGGCTCGGTCGATGGCGTTGCGGATCGAGCGGGCATTAGCGAAGAAGGGCAGTTGCATGCGGCGATGGATGTAGTCGGCGAACACCAGCTGGGCTTCGTCGCTGAAGCGGTAGTTCTCTCCGGCCAGGATCAAGCGGGCGATCGCCAGCAGCTCAGTGGCCGAATAATCGGGGAAATCGATGTGGTTGGCCACCCGGGAGGACAGGCCGGGGT
>CAIKWV010000430.1 GCA_903831165.1 uncultured cyanobacterium | reverse complement strand
CATCGCCACCGCCGTGACCCTGCGGCTGCTGCACAACCCCGAGAGCGTGGCGGTGCTGCTGGCCGATTTCACCTCGATGGAGGCCGCCGGCGAGGCGGTCACGGCCGTGACGGCGGCGGGGGTGCTGCCGGCCGGCATGGAGATGATGGATCGGCTCTGCATCGAGGCGCTCAACGCCTACTTCGGCACCGAGGAGTACCCGCCCGATGCGGCGGCCGTGCTGCTGATCGAGCTCGATGGCCAGGAGCAGGAGGTGGCGGCCTCGGTGGCCCTGGCCTCGGCCCTCTGCCGCCAGGCCGGCGCCCGCACGATCCGCGAAGCCCGAGACACTGAGCAGCGGGCCCTGCTCTGGAAGGGGCGCAAATCGGCGATCTCGGCCCTGGGCCGCCGTTTCCCCAACTATTACCTGCAGGACGGGGTGGTGCCGAGGGGGGCGCTGCCGCAGGTGCTGGCGGCGATCGAGCGGCTCAGCGCCAGCCATGGCCTGCCGGTGGCCAATGTCTTCCATGCCGGCGACGGCAATCTGCATCCGCTGATCCTCTACCGGGCCGGCGAGCCGGGGGTGAACGAACGGGTGGAGGCCCTGGGCGCCGCGATCCTGCGGCTGTGCCTGGATGCGGGCGGCAGCATCACCGGCGAACACGGTGTCGGCATCGACAAGCGCTGCTACATGGACTGGATGTATGGCCCCGATGACCTGGCCACCATGACCCTGGTGCGTGAGGCGTTCAATCCGGAAGGCCTGGCCAATCCCGGCAAGCTGTTTCCCACCCCTTCCGGCTGCGCCGAATCGCTCAGGCGGCGGCCTGAGATCCCTGGCGGCCAGGCCCTAGAGGTGTTCTAGGAAACCCTGCCTTGCCAGGGCCTTGCGATCCTGTGGCGATCTGTTGGCATTCTGTGCTGATCGCCGAGCCGATTGCCGATCTGATCGCTGCGTTGATCTCTGAGCTGATTGACGCCCTGATCGCTGTGCTGAACGCTCACCCCCCCGCCCCGGCGCTGGCGATCCCGGTCAGGACCGGGCCCGGTTGATGGGGACGCTGACGGGACTGGATCTGGTCGCTCTGGCCCTAGCGGCCGTGGCGGCGGGACTGGTGAATGCCCTCGCCGGCGGCGGCTCCCTGATCAGCTTCCCGGCCCTCAACGCCGTCGGATTGGCGCCCCTGCTGGCGAATGTGACCAACACGGTGGCCCTGTTCCCCGGCTATCTGGGGGCCACCCTGGCCCAGCGCCGCGAGCTGGCAGGCCAGGGCCCACGCCTGCGGCAGCTGCTGCCGGTCGCCGGCCTGGGCGGCCTGCTGGGCGGGCTACTGCTACTGCACACCGACAGCAGCCTGTTTGATCGCCTGGTGCCCTGGCTGATCCTCAGTGGCTCGCTGCTGCTGGCGATTCAGGGGCGGGTGCGGGCCTGGGTGGTGGCCCGCTCCGGGCGCCATGGCCGCAGCCCCTCAGAGCGCTGGGCCTTTGTCCCGGTGTTTGGGGCGGCGGTCTACGGCGGCTATTTCGGCGCCGGCCTGAGTGTGATCGTGCTGGCGGTGCTGGCCATGACCCTGGAGGACGATCTGACCCGGCTGAATGGCCTCAAGCAGGCCATCGCCTTCGTCACCAACCTGGCGGCGGCGGGGCT
>CAIKWV010000429.1 GCA_903831165.1 uncultured cyanobacterium | reverse complement strand
GTGTCGGCGTTGAGGCGAAAACCGATGTCGGCGCCGCCCTCCTGGGGGATCGCCAGCTCGGCCGTCACGGTCTGGCCGCGATAGCCGCGCACCTGCTGGCTGCCCTCCTGGGGTGCGTGGCCCAGATCCGCGAGGGCGGCGACCAGGGCCTGGCGATCGCGCAGCTCGGTGGTGACGGTGCTGAAGTGCGACATCGGATCAGAGGGAACGGAACGTCGGGAACAGGGAGTCCGGCCAGGGCCGGGACAACGGAGCCGCAAGCCGGCAGCTCAGAGGGGGCGGATCATCAGGAACGGGGCTGACCCAGGGGCTGTGATTGCAGATCCTCGAGAGGCTGATTCTGGAAGGCCTCAGCGGTGCTGCGGCGCTGCTGCACCTGGCCGAGGCGGGCCTCGATCCGTTCGGTCAGCGATTCGCAGCCCATCCCCTGCACCCCTTCCACCAGCTCCTCCACCAGCCCATCGGGCCGGATCCGGAAGCGGATGGTGCGCTGGGTCATGCCCCTGGCCAACACGGGTGGGCAGGATGCTAACGGGGACGGGGTTTCAGTGGAGCAGTCCTTCGTCCACCAGCGTCTGCAGCCGTTCGAGCACTTCCGGTTGTTCCAGCTGCTCCAGGGCCAGGCGGGCCTCATCGCGCACGCTGGGCTCGGCGTCGTGGAGCATGGTGTGGAGCAGCGACTCCACCACCTCCTGCTGGCGGGGCTCCACCAGATCGGTGTAGAGCCGGCCCAGTCCCCAGGCGCTGTTGCTGCGCACGGCCGGCTCGCTGTCGATGCGCAGGCTGAGCAGCAGCTGGGCGGCGGCGGGATCGGCCTTGGCCGCTCCGGTGCCGCCGGCATCCGCCAGCGAGCTGGCCGCCCAGAGGCGCACGGCCGCCACATCGAGCTGCAGGGAGCGGATCAGGGGATTGAGCACCGGGGCGTCCGGGTAATTACCCAGGCTCCAGGCCACCGCCTTGCGCACATAGCCGTTGTCATCGCCGGCCAGCAGGGACAGCAGGGGTTCGACCGCCAGGGGGTGGGGGTTGCGCCCCAGGGCATAGACGGCGCTCATCCGCAGGATCGGGCAACTGGCTGACAGCAGCGGCAGCAGCAATGGCACGGCCCGTGGATCCCGGTGTTCACAGAAGATGCGCAGACCCTGCATGCGCTGCTCCTGGGAGCCGTTCAGCCAGGTGATGCCGGCATCGCATTCGGCGGCCACATCCAGGGCCGTCGGCTCGGAGGTGTCGAGCTCATCGAGCGGGTCGCCGAGCAGCTCCTGGGCCAGCTCCAGGGCGAGCACCTCCGGATCGAGCACCAGGCCGCCGGAGCTCTCAGGAAACGGTAAGGGGTAAGGCTGGACGTCGTCCGGCATGGGGCGATCCACGTCGGAGGATTCTCTCAGCCCACCGGCGCCGGAGCCGCCATGTCACCGGGAAGCCAGATGCGGGCGCTGACGGCGAACAGGGCCAGGCCGAACATCAGCACGATCGCGGCCGGCAGCAGGGTGGAGCGAAAGAACTGCACGGGAGATCAGCGGCGGAACCCATTCTGACCGGCAGCGCGTCACCCTGCCCCCGCCGGCCCCATGCCTCACAACCTGGCTCACCGCTGCAACAGCGTCCCGCTGCCAGATCCCGTGCCATCCAGCCCCACAGGGGGATGGCACGGCTCCTCACCTCTGGAAGAGCGCCAGATGGCGACTCAGGTTGAACCGGTTTCCTGGCAACCCAGCGCTAGAGAAGACAGCAAGCTCCGCTGCTCCCCCCGCTGGCCCATGGGGGCAGGCGCAAAGGTCGGGCCCAGCTTTGACGCCGGAGCAGACCGAGATCAACGGCCTTGTCTGCCGAAGCAAGCCCCAGCAAGGGCCGGAGTGGCCTGTTTCATGGCTGAAAAGGGCCGACTGCGTCAGCCCACTGCCCAGAGACGGAAGTTCCGCAGCTCCCTGGGCGGTCGGGGCCATCCAGCGCGGGAATCCAGCACCGCGGCTCGATGGCCGTCGATCGATTGCACCGCAAACGGTTGTTGCGCTCTGCTGGCAGCTTGGCGGGCAGGGACTGCGTTGCTCCATTCGCTGCCGCAGTTCAGGCGTTTCAGCGTCTGCAATCGCCTCAATCTGTTGCCAGGAAGCAGCGCACCAGCGGCACCTAGCGTTCGTTCCAATCGTTGTTCCACGCCTGATGGCCAACAGCAGCTCTGCCCTTCAGCCATCCAAGGCCACCCTGCCGGCCCCAGCGCCGGGGAATGAACGCGAGCGGCTGGTGGCCGTGGCCGCCGAGGGGCTGGCCAGCGGAGCCCCTCTGAACATGGTCGGCAAGTTGCTGCAGGGCTGGCTGGCCAGCAGTGGCGTGCCGCTTGAGTTGATCGGTGTAATCCCGCAGCTGGCGGGACTGCCCTACGCCTTCAAGTTTCTCTGGGCCCCCCTGCTCGATCGCTGGCCGATCCCCCGGCCCGATCGCCGCAGGGGCTGGATGCTGGTGTTGCAGCTGAGCCTGGTGGTGGTGCTGCTGGTGCTGGCCCTGGCCGCCACCCAGGCGCCGACACCGGCCAATCTGAAGCTGATCACCCTTCTGGCGCTGGTGCTGGCCACCGCCAGCGCCACCCAGGACATCGTGATCGATGCCTATCGGACGGACCTGCTGCCGGAGCATGAGCGCGGCCAGGGAGCCGCCACGCACAACTTCGCCTATCGCACCGGCATGTTGCTGGTGAGCTCCGGCGGCTTCCTGTTGGCGGGTCGCTTCGGCTGGCCAGCCGCCTTCGGGGGCTGCGCGGCGCTGATGCTGGCGGTGGTGCCCTTCACCCTCCGCGCCCCCACCCTGCATCCGGTGCAGCATCCCGTCACCAGCCTGCGCCAGGCCGTGGTGGGACCCGCCCGGGAATTCCTGCGCCGCACCGGCGTCAACCAGGCCCCTTGGCTGCTGCTACTGGTGCTCTTCTATCGGTGGCCCGATGGACTGCTGGCCGCCCTCTCGATCGCCTTCCTGAAACAGGCTGGCTTCAGTGATGCCCAGATCGGCTTGCTCGACGGCGGCTGGGCGATCGCCGCCACCATGATCGGCACCGTGATCGGCGGGTTTTTGTTCGCCAGGTTGGGGATCAACCGCTGCCTGTGGCTGTTCGCGGTGGTGGGGGCGGCAGGGAACCTGGGCTATGCCGCCCTCGCTCACTTCGGCGGCGGCCTGCCGGGGCTGATGGCCGCCGTCAGCCTGGAGAACATTTCCAGCGGCATGGTCGGGGCCGGCTTCGTGGCTCTGCTGATGAGCCTCTGCAATCCCCGCTTCTCAGCCACCCAGTACGCCCTGCTCTCCGGGGTCTATGCCTTCAGCCGCACCCTCCTGGCACTTCCATCCGGCTGGCTGGCGACCCAGCTGGGCTGGACCGGCTACTTCCTGGCCACAGCCCTGGCGGCCCTGCCGGCCTTTCTGTTGATGGCCAGGCTGGTCCCCTGGAACGGGGATGGCTGCCGCGGGGCCTTCGATCCGGCTCGGGACGCCACCTGAGCGCTTGGATCGCCCCTGAAGCTGCAGCCCGGCCATCGGCGTGTTGCCACCAGCCGTCCTGCCTGAGCACAAACGGCAGCTGAGCTTGCGTCTCGGCGGCCTGAGTCCGGCGATCGGCCCGGGCACGATCCTGGCGCTGAACCGCTTCAGCGCCTCAGGCTCCAAGGTCATCAGCCGGGGCTTTCCAGCGCCGCGGCCAGAGCCACCAGCCCCGAGGCAAAGGCGCAGGGGCCTGGCCCCATTGCCAGCCGTTCCAGCAGGCCGCAGGGCACGTTCGGCGTGTCAACCAGGGGCAGTGTCAGGAAGACCTTGAGCGATCGCTTTCGCCGCTGCCGGGGCCGGATTCGGGGCTCCCTGCAACCGCCTTCGCAGCTGCCCGCAGGCGGCATCCTGATCCAGGCCGCGGCTGGCCCGCACACTCACGGCAACGTGCCGATCCAGCAGCGTGCGACGGAAGGACTCGATCGCCTCGGCAGAGGGGCGCTGGAAGTCCTCCTCGTCGATCGGGTTGTAGGCGATCAGATTCACATGGCTCTGGAAGCCACGCAGCTTTTTGGCCAGGGCCTCCGCCTGGCGCGGATGGTCGTTGACACCGCCCAGCAGGATGTACTCGAAGCTGACCCGCCGGCCGGTGATCGCCACATAGTGGCGGCAGTCCTCCAGCAGGGCATCCAGCGGATAGGCCGACGCTGTGGGGATCAGCTCCTGCCGCAGCCGCTGGTCGGGGGCATGGAGGCTGACCGCCAGGGTGAACTGGGCCCGACCGAGTCGCTCCAGGGCCCGCTCGGCCAGGGTGGGCAGGGTTTTCGGCACCCCGACGGTGCTCACGGTCATCTGCCGCTGGGCCATGCCCAGGTCGCTGCAGAGGCAGTCGATCGCCGCCAGCACGGCCTCGATGTTGAGCAGGGGTTCGCCCATGCCCATGAACACCACATGGCTGGGCCGGCGGTCCATCGCCTCGCGGATGCTCAGCACCTGATCGACGATTTCATGCACCAACAGGGAGCGCTGCAGGCCGCCCTTGCCGGTGGCGCAGAAGCGGCAGGCCATCGGGCAGCCCACCTGGCTGCTGACACAGACCGTGAGCCGATCTCCACTGGGAATGCCCACGGTCTCCAGGCTCAGTCCATCGGCGGTGCCCAGCAGCAACTTGGTGGTGCCATCGCGGGCGTCACTGCGGTGCAGCAGCGGCAGCCGGCCGATACTGACGGCCTGATCGGAGCCAGCACTGGCGGAGAGTGACGCGCGCCAGGTCTTGGGCAGCACGGTGATCGCCTCCAGGCTGCGGGCCCCCTTGGCATAGATCCAGTCGTGCAGCTGCCGGCCTCGAAAGGCCGGTTGGCCCTGGTCCTGGGCCCACTGTTGGAGCTGGGCCTGCCCCAGGCCCAGCAGGGGAGTCGTGCTGGCCGGGTGGGGCAAGCCCCTGGCCGCCGTCAACGGCGATTCAGGCGATGGGGTGGCTGCCGTCGCTGCATGGGCAGCGGCCTCAAAGCGGGCCTCCGGAGACAACGCTGGCGCTGCTGAAAGGACGGAATCGCAAGCAAGGGCAGCCTCAGTCGTGCCGGCAGCCACCGTCGTGCCGGCAGCCTCCATCGTGCCGGCAGGCTCCGTCGTAGCGGCAGCCTCCGATGCGCTGGCGGCTTCTGCTGCCAGCGCCGCAGTCCCCGGCCCGATTGCCGTTGCACCCGGATCGGAAACCGGGGTCATAGACCCAGGGGAGGCGGCGGCGGGGGAGGGGCTGGTCAGAGCGGAGATCGCGAGGGGAAGGTTGCGCTCAGGGCCAGATCAGGATGCCGTGGCCGAGTTTCCATTCGACCGCCAGCAGGGCGATGAAGCCCATCATGGCGATGCGGCCATGGAGCAGCTCGTTGTGGCCATGGAAACCCCAGCGGGGCACGCGCCGGATGGGAATGGGCGTGCCGAGTTCGGTCAGGGACGTCCGGGATGACCGGCGACCGGCTGAGGTAGGGGTGGCTTCAGTCATCACTGAGCAGTCCCTCCTCCTGCAGACCCTCGAGCGCCGCCGGATCGGCGATCAGCTCCTCTTCCAGTCCTTCCTCGACCGAGGGCCGGGTGAAGGCGGCGAAACCACTGGCACTGGCCTCGATGCCGTGGCGGCTGCGGGTGGCCTCCAGATCCTCCTCAGAGGGATCGTCGAGCACGGCGGCTGCCGCCGAAGGGGCCGGCATCTCGACGGTGTAGTCGGGACGCAGGTTCTGCATGCGGCGATAGCCGGCGGCCTCCTCTTCAAGGATGTCGGGATGGGGGCCGGCTTCGGAGCGCAGCTCCTCCTCGAAGCCGCTGAAGCCGGTACCCGCCGGAATCAGGCGACCGATGATCACGTTCTCCTTGAGACCGCGCAGCCAGTCGCTCTTGCCTTCGATCGCCGCCTCAGTGAGCACCCGGGTGGTCTCCTGGAAGGAGGCCGCCGAGATGAAGCTGTCGGTGTTGAGCGAGGCCTTGGTGATGCCCAGCAGCACCGGCGTGAACTCGGCGGGGGCACCACCGGTGATGGCGATGGCGGAGTTGACCTGCTCCACCTGTCGCAGTTCGATCAGTTCCCCGGGCAGCAGGGTGGTGTCGCCGGCATCCTCGATGCGGACCTTGTTGGTCATCTGGCGGACGATCACCTCGATGTGCTTGTCGCTGATCGAGACCCCCTGGGACTTGTAGACGTTCTGCACCTCGGTGACCATGCGGAACTGCAGTTTGGAGATGGCCTCCTGGGCGGCCTCCATGGTGGGCTTGCGGCTGCGCAGATCCTCGAAGAAGCATTCCAGCAACTCGTGGGGGTTGATCGGACCATCGGTGAGCAGTTCACCGGCGGTGACCTGTTGAGACTCGCTGACCATCACGGTGCGGCCCAGCAGGATCGGGTATTCGGCGATGGCGTCGTCGCCTTCGATCACCGTCACAGTGATGACGTCGTCGTCTTCACTGTGCTTGATCTGCACCACGCCGGCCTTGCGGCAGAGCACGGCCGATTCCCGCGGGCGGCGGGCCTCGAGCAGTTCCTCAATACGGGGCAGACCCTGAACGATGTCACCGGTCTTCTGGCGCTCGAACACCAGCAGGGCGAGACTGTCTCCGCGCTGCACTAGTTCACCGTCGCGAACGTGCAGCACCGAATCGGGGGAGACCATATACGGGCGCCCAAGCCGGATGGTGAGGCGATGGCCGTCGATCGCCTCCACCTGACCGCAGCAGGGGGCTCCCACTCCCTCGGCGAGAACATCACCGTCGACGATGCGCTGACCGACGACGACCTCCGG
>CAIKWV010000428.1 GCA_903831165.1 uncultured cyanobacterium | reverse complement strand
CGTCGAAGGGGATCACCCGGTCAAGGGGCTGCTGCTGACCGCCTGGATCGCCGACCGGCTCGGTTGGCACCTGATCGACAGCGCCCCCGCCGACGAGCCGGGCGGCATCAGCGCCGAATTCCAGCGCACCGATGGCACAGCCGTGCGCTTCCGGCAGATGCCCGTGCCCGTGGGCGTTCCCAAGGCCCACCCCGGTGCGATCGTGGGATTGCGGCTGATCTGTGAACCGGCCGACCGCCCTCCCCTGTGCGTCATCCTCTGCTCCGAATCGGGGGGCTGCATGCGGCTCGAATCGGGCGGCATGGCCGCGATGCAACTGGTGGAGGAGGTGGTGCCCCTGCCCGAGGAGAACGAGGAGATGGAAATGGCACGCCTGCTCGGTGGCGGCCACGACACCACCAACCCGCTGCTGGCGGCGGCAGCGCCTGTGGCGGCCACGATCCTGCCGGGCTGAATCCTTGGGCTGCCTGATCGCCGCCCCCTGCAGTGGCAGCGGCAAGACCTTGCTCAGCCTCTGCCTGACGGCCACCGCCCGTCAGCGGGGCCAGAGCATCCAGCCGTTCAAGGTGGGCCCCGACTACCTCGATCCCCAGTTGCTGGCGGCGGTGGCGCAGCGCCCCTGCCGCAACCTCGATCCGCTGCTGTGCGGCGACGACTGGGTGCGGCGCTGCTACCAGTGGCACGGCAGCCGGGCCGATCGGGTGCTGGTGGAGGGGGTGATGGGCCTGTTCGACGGGCGCGGCCCCAGCAGTGACGGCAGTTCGGCCGCGGTGGCGGCCCTGCTGGATCTGCCCGTGGTGCTGGTGGTGGAGGCCTCCCGTCAGGCCGGCTCCCTGGCGGCCCTGGTGCGCGGCTTCCGCGACCACGGGCCGCCGGCCGTGAACCTGGCGGGGGTGGTGCTGAACCGAGTGGGCAGCGAGCGGCACCGGGCCCTTCTGGCCGAAGCCCTGGAGTCGATCGCCGTACCGCTGCTGGGGGTGCTGCCCCATCACAGCAGCCTCGATCTGCCCTCGCGCCACCTCGGCCTGCTACCGCCCCAGGAGCTGGACGACCTGGGGGAACGGCAGCGCCTCTGGGCCCAGCTCGCCGAAGAGCATCTCGATCTGGCGCGGCTCTGGCCCCTGCTGGCGCCGCCGACGCCGCCACCGCAGGCCATCGACCCGATCCACTGGTTGCTGGCCCAGCCGACGTCCCCGGCGCCAGAGCCAGGACAACCACCGCAGGGGCCGATCCAGCAGCCACCGCAGCCAACTCAGAGGCCGTCCGTTCAGCTGCAGGCGCCAACCGCAACAGAACCAAGGCCCAGCCAGCCCCTGCCGGTGGCGATCGCCAGTGATGCCGCCTTCCACTTCCGCTATCCGGAGGCCGCCGAACTGCTGCGGGCCGTGGGCCTGGAGCCCCAGCCCTGGAGCCCCCTGGCCGATGAACCCCTGCCGCCGGGCTGCCGGGGGGTGCTGCTGCCCGGCGGCTACCCGGAACTCCATGCCGAAACGCTGGCGGCCAGCCGCCGCAGCCTCAGCCAGCTGGCCGCCGCCGCCGCCGCCGGCCTGCCGATCGTGGCGGAATGTGGCGGTTTGCTGCTGCTGGGTCAGCAGCTCGAAGACGCCGAGGGCCGCAGCCATGCCATGGCGGGGGTGTTGCCGCTGACAGCCCGACGGGGCCCGCTCAGCCTTGGGTATCGCCAGGCTGAGGCCACGGCCGATGGCCTGTTGGTGCGCCGCGGTGAGCGGCTGATGGGCCATGAATTCCACCGCTGGCAGCTGCAGCCCACCAGCGAACCGGCGTTGGCATCGGCGGCCAGCTTGTGGCAGCTTGAAGGCTGGGGTTCTCCACGGAGGGCGGAAGGATGGACAACCGCGAACATTCACGCAAGCTGGCTACATCTCCACTGGGCTGGGTGCCCGGTGATTCCCCGGAGGCTGGCCGCCGCAGCCGGGCGCTCCGGGCCGCAGCCGCCGAACGGCGCTTTCTGCAGCCCTCCGAACAACGCCCCGCGCCCCCCAGTGAGCGCTGGCGCCTGAGCGTGCGGGGACTCGTGCAGGGGGTGGGGTACAGGGCCGGCTGCCGGCGCCGCGCCAGTGAGCTGGGCCTGAGTGGCTGGGTGCGCAACCTGGCCGATGGCTCGGTGGAGGTGGAGGCCGAAGGCATCCCCCTGATGCTGAGTGAGCTGCAGCTCTGGTGCGAGAAGGGCCCCCAGGGTGCCCAGGTGAGCAGTGTGGCCAGCAATCGCGTCCCCCCCACCGGCTCGGACTGGATTGAAATCCGTCGCTGAACCCAGCCCCGCCCGGGGCCTGGAGCTCTGGGTGCTGCGCCATGG
>CAIKWV010000427.1 GCA_903831165.1 uncultured cyanobacterium | reverse complement strand
GTGTTGTATTTGCGCAGCACGCTCGGATCCCAGCCCATCAAAATCTGAATAGCGAGGTCTTGAGCCTAAGCCGGCCAGTCCCCAACACTGGCAACCAATCTGTGATAGCTTGTAAAGGTTGCAGATCGAAGTCGGACCGACTTCGCCCATGACCGTTCCTAACCCAGGATGCCAACCCTGGAGTTCAGGTCTGTTTTGGATCGAGTTTCGATCCTGAATCGAGAACCGGCACACATGGTCGAACGGCTCGTTCTGCTTTGGTTTCAAGCTCGCCTGAACCCCTCCGTTCTCGATTTCGCCATGACCAGGCTCGTCGGCCTCGCCGCTCCTGACTTCTGCGCCACCGCCGTTGTGGATCAGGAATTCAAGGAGATCAAGCTTTCTGATTACCGCGGCAAGTACGTGGTTCTGTTTTTCTATCCCCTCGACTTCACCTTTGTCTGCCCGACGGAAATCACCGCATTCAGCGATCGCTACGCTGATTTCTCAAGCAAGAATACGGAAGTCCTGGGCGTGTCTGTGGACAGCCAGTTCAGCCACCTGGCCTGGATCCAGACCGAACGCAAGAGTGGTGGCATCGGCGATATCGCCTATCCGCTGGTCGCCGACCTGAAAAAGGACATTGCCAGCGCCTACGAGGTGCTCGACGAAGAGGCCGGCGTGGCCCTGCGTGGTCTGTTCATCATCGATCCCGACGGCGTGATCATGCACAGCACGATCAACAATCTTCCCGTTGGCCGCAGCGTGGACGAAACTCTGCGTGTGCTTCAGGCTTTCCAGTATGTCCAGTCCCACCCTGATGAGGTCTGCCCCGCCAACTGGCAGCCCGGCGAAAAGACCATGAATCCTGACCCCGTCAAGTCCAAGGATTTCTTTGCCGCCGTCAACTGATCAGCGCCATCCAATCAGCGACGGCCTCTCGGGGGAACCAATCGGTTCCCTTTTTTTGTCGGCGGTGATGCCTAGGTCGATGACTGCCCCAATTCGCCATGGTCGTGTGAGCCAACACTGAGCTGACGATCAGCCCAACCCGATCGTTGAATACTTCATGTTCAACCGCAGGCCAACTCCAACAGCCGACGACCATCGATGCCGCCGATGACCGGGTCACAAGCCCGCTCCGGGTGCGGCATCAACCCCAGCACATTGCCCCGCTCACTGCTGAGGCCCGCCACGTCACCGACGGAGCCATTGGGATTGGTCTCGTAGCGCAGCACAATCTGCCCCCGATCCTGCAGTCGCTGCATGTCGTCCGGATCCACTTGATAGCGCCCTTCGCCATGGGCGATCGGCAGGCTGATCCGTTCACCACTGTCGTAGCCGGCCAGCCAATGGCAGCGACCCGGTTCCACAAGGAGCGCTGTGGCCTCACAGAGAAAATGCAGACCCCGATTGCGGGTCAGGGCTCCAGGCAGCAGGCCCATCTCCGTCAACACCTGGAAGCCATTGCAGATCCCCAGCACCGGTCCGCCGCGCTCGGCGAACTGGGCGACTTCCTGAAGCACGGGCGCGAAGCGGGCGATGGCGCCACAACGCAGATAGTCGCCGTAGCTGAAGCCACCAGGAAGCACCACGGCATCCAGTCCGGAGAGATCGCGCTCCTCGTGCCAGAGAAAGCGGGTCGGCTGTCCCAGGCAGCCCTCCAGGGCCCAGCGCACATCCCGATCGCAGTTCGATCCGGGAAAGACCACGATGCCAACAGTCATGTGCGGGTTCCTCTGGTCGCGGAAATGGTTCGGGTCATGGCTGAGTTGCTCGGCGCGCTGCGGATCGTCCTGTCAGAGAGGATCAGCCGGCGGCGTTCAGTCGGATTCGTCCAGCTCCAGGCTCCAGTCCTCAATCACCGGATTGGCCAGCAACCGATCACTCAACAGCTCCAGCTGGGCTCTGGCCACCTCCCGGTCCGGTGCTTCCAGGGCCACTTCGATCGACTTGCCGATCCGCAGGCGCTGCACCCCATCGACGCCGAGCCGGGCCGCCGCAGCTCTGGTGGCTTCACCGGCCGGATCCAGCACGGACGGTCGCAGTGACACCAGAACACGGGCATGGAAGAGAGGCACCGGCGGACTGCGCGTTTGTTAAATCTTGCCAGCCCGTCCCCCGGATCCGGGCGGTCGTGTTCAGCTTGTAGTCACCGCCTGAAGCCGAACGGGTCTTGGCAGCGTCCCGCTGGCTGCATCTGTTGTTCTGCCTGGCCCTGAGCTGCTGGCTCCCCGTTGAGGCTCGGGCCCAGCAGGGTCCCAAGGCCGTTCCCCTGCAATGCCGCCTGGAGCAGCAGTCCTGGCACCACTGCAGCATGGAGGTGGACCAGGTGGGGCAGCACTGGTACCTGGTGCTGGACAACCAGCGCATCGAATTTCGTCATGATGGCGATGGTCGTATCCACATGATGCGGCCCGGCGAAGGCTGGCAAACAGTGCAGAGTGACTGGGATCCGGAGGGCAACCTCTGCTGGGGCTCGGTCTGCGCCAAAGGAGACATCCCCTTGGATTGAGAGCTGGGGAAAGAACCGCCAGCCAACCGGGCGGCTTCGCCCCTGATACCTCAAGGACGGGAATCAGCGCTCGCGAGCGGCCTCAGAACCCCTTGGGGATCAGTTGGGCCAGTGCGGCGCTCACCTGCTGTCGGTGGTTGGCGGCGGTGAGGACCACAAGTTCCAGGCCATCGTGGCTGGCTGGCTGGGAGGGCTGGCGATCTGTGGATGGGCTGTCTGAGGCTGGGTTGTTGTCATACCAGCAATCCAGCCTTGGTCCCACAGCCTGGATCTGCAGCGGCAGGCGCCGTTCCCGTTGCCGCAATCTGCCCTTGAGACGCAAGACCGGTTGGACCGCGATCAATTGCTTGATCTGGCGCTCGAGATCGGTACGCTCCCAGGGCCCAGGGTGGCGATGCACGATCGACTCCACCGCCACATGGGTGTGATCGTGGTGGTGGTGGTGGTGGTCGTGGTCGTGATCATGGTCGTGATCACCACTGGGGTCGCTGTCCTGGAGGGCACCGTGATGGCCACCACGCTCGTGGTCGTGGTCGTGGTCGTGGTCGGCATCGGCAGCCTGATCCAAGGGCTGACTGCCCTGCTGCGGCGAGCCGAGGTGATGCCCGGCGTCGAGGATCACGGCCGGGTCAATCAGACCCCGGGCCAGCGGCAACAGGGCCGTGCCAGGGCGCAGCCGGCTTCGCAGGCCGGTGCTGACATCGTTGAGTTGCTGCGGGCTCAGGCAATCGGCCCGGCTGATCAACACCAGGTCAGCGGCCTGCAGTTGATCGTCAAACAGATCCTCGATGGCGTTGAGATGGTCCAGGCTGGGGTCGGCCAGGCGCTGGGCCTCCAAGGAGGCCGGGTCCCCCACCACATGTCCTGCCGCCAGAGCCTCGCCGTCCACCACGGTCACGACGGCGTTGACGCGGGTGCGGGTGCGAATCTCCGGCCAGTTGAAGGCGGCCACCAGCGGCTCGGGCAGGGCCAGACCACTGGTCTCGATGACGATGCCATCGAGGCGATCGGCCTGCTCCAGCAGCAGGGTCATGGTCGGCAGAAACTCGTCCTGAACGGTGCAGCAGAGACAGCCATTGGCCAGCTCCACCAGTCGCCCCTCGAGCTCGTCCTCGGGGCAGAAGCCACAGCTGGCGATCAGATCACCGTCAATGCCGACCTCGCCGAATTCGTTGACCAGAACAGCCAGACGCTGGCCGCTGGTCAGCAACAGATGGCGCAGCAGGGTGGTCTTACCTGCGCCCAGAAAGCCTGTCACCACGGTGACGGGCAAGCGCCCTCCAGTTTTGGGTGCCATTTCAGCCGACCAGGGCCGACCAGGTCCAGGCCGCGCCGATGCCGATCAGGCCAGCGGCCAGCAGTTGCCGGGCTGGAGCAGAGAGCCTGGCGCCCAGGCGACGCAGCACGGTCAGGGACAGCAGCAGCAATGCCCCCTGTCCCAGCAACAGGCCGGTCAGATAAAAGGCGATCGGCATGGTGGTCCAACCGAGAACCGACGCGCTCAGGACATAGCCATGCAGGGCAAAGGCAGGGATCAGGACCGGCACCGGCAGGCGGCCCATCAGCACCAACGCCATCACCACCAGGGTGAAGGACACCAGCGCTTCGGCCCCGGGCAGACCGGGAATCACCAGGCCCAGGGCACTACCAGCCAGCCCGGTCGCCAGCAGTCCAAGCATCCAGGAGGCGCGGTGGCGCAGCCCCACCAGAGAGAGGGCCAGCAGAAACAACAGATGGTCCGGCCCCAGCACCGGGTGGGCCAGGCCGCTGAAGAAGCCGGCCAGCGGCGAGGGCTTCAGGTGCAGCAGGCTGAGCAGATGGTGGGCCTGGGCTGCGGGTGCAACGAACAGCAGCACCGGCAGTAGCAGCAGGGGCGCCATCCAGGCGGCAGCCACCGCAGGCCGGCGGCCTTGGAGGGAAGAATTCATGGAGATACCGGTCCTCGCCGGGTGGATTGGGATCAAGGATCGGCGGGCGTTCTGACTCGATCACCGGGCGGTGACCTTCACAGCTGCGGGACAGTGCCGGACTGGTTGGCCCGAAGGCCAACGCACCGATCTTTCCCCCTTACCTCCGTGGGCTGATCCCCCACGGAACCGACTGAACCCGACTCTATGGGGCTAGCCAGCCTTTGGTTGATCTCTGCGGATTCAACGGCAGGCGAGGCTGTCGCGCGTGGACATGCCGGTGCGGGAGTTCGTTCCCGTGGCCCTGGCACAGAGGGCCTTCTGCTCAGGCAGGTCCAGCACCGCGTCTGAGAAGTCGGCGCCGTCGATGTTGGCATCGCGGAAATGGCTTTGCATCAACATCGCGTTGCGGAACACCGCGTCCCGCAGATCAGTGCCATCGAAGCGACTGGCAAAGGCCACCACATCCTCCAGATCGGCACCGCTGAGATCACTGCTGCGCAGATCGCTGCCGTTGAACACTGCCCCGCGCAGATCGGCACCGGCGAAGTTGAAGCCCTGGAGGTCAGCCTTGAGAAACTCCTGCTGCTGCAGATTGCGGCCCCGCATGTCCTGTTGCAGATCCTGCATCGAGTACTGGGCGCGCAGCTCTGGAGCCGTGATCGCCCAGCTCGGAGCGCCGGCCAGCGTCAGGGGCAGCACCAAGGCCG
>CAIKWV010000426.1 GCA_903831165.1 uncultured cyanobacterium | reverse complement strand
GGCCCAGGTCGATGCCCTGCGGCCCCTTAACCCGGCCGAGGCCCTGCCCTTCGTCGGTGAGGTGCTGGGCCGGCTGCGGGCCGATGTGGGCAATGCCGCCGCGGTGCTGGGCTTCGTGGGGGCCCCCTGGACCCTGGCCGCCTACGCGGTGGAGGGCAAGAGCTCCAAGACTTATTCGGTGATCAAGGCGATGGCCTTCCGGGAGCCGGCGCTGCTGCACCAGCTGCTGGGCCATCTGGCCGACTCGATCGCCACCTATGTGCGCTACCAGATCGATTCCGGTGCCCAGGTGGTGCAGCTGTTCGACTCCTGGGCCGGCCAGCTCAGCCCGATCGACTACGACACCTTCGCCGCTCCTTATCAGAAGCGGGTGATCGACCAGGTGAAGGCCACCCACCCCGACACCCCCCTGATCCTTTACATCTCCGGCAGCGCCGGCGTGCTGGAGCGCATGGGCCGCACCGGCGTCGACATCATTTCGCTGGACTGGACCGTGGACATGGCCGATGGCCTCGCCCGCCTGCCGGAGCACATCGGCGTGCAGGGCAATGTCGATCCCGGCCTGCTGTTCGGCACCCCCGAGGGCATCCGCGAGCGCATCCTCGACACGGTGCGCAAGGCCCGCGGCCGGCGCCACATCCTCAACCTCGGCCACGGCATCCTGCCTGGCACGCCCGAGGAGAACGCCCGCGTCTTCTTCGAGACCGGCAAGGCGGTCAACGAGCTGCTGGGAGCAACCGCTTGAGCGGCGCCCGGATCCTGATCACCGGAGCAGCGGGCTGCGTGGGTCAGTACACGGCCGAACACCTCTACCGCCACTCCGATGCCCAGCTGCTGCTGCTGCTGCGCGACCCCAGCAAGCTGAAGGCGGTCCCCGCCGACGATCCGCGCATCACCCTGCTGGTGGGTGATCTGCGCGACCTGGAGCCCCACGCCGCCGCGATCGCCAGCGCCACCCGCGTGATCCACACCGCCACCGCCTGGGGCGATCCGGAGCGGGCCCAGCAGGTGAACGTGGTGGCCGTGAAGCGGTTGCTGGCCCTGCTCGATCCGGAGCGGCTGGAGCAGGTGATCTATTTCTCCACCGCCAGCATCCTCGATCGCAACCTGCAGCTGCTGCCCGAGGCGATGGCCTACGGCACCGAATACATCCAGACCAAAGCCCAGTGCCTGCAGGACCTGGAGGCCCATCCCCTGGCGGAGCGGATCGTGGCGGTGTTCCCCACCCTGGTGTTCGGCGGCCGGGTGCTGCCGGGCGATCCCCACCCCACCAGCTATCTCACCGCCGGCGTCAAGGAGGCTTTCCCCTGGTTGTGGCTGGCCAAATGGCTGCGCACCGACGCCAGCTTCCATTTCATCCATGCCGCCGACATCGCCACGGTCTGCGCCCACCTGGCCACCACGCCCCAGGGTCCCAATCCGGAGCCCGGGCAGGGAACCGTGCGGCGGCTGGTGCTGGGCCAGGCACCGATCACGATCAACCAGGCCGTGGCCAGCCTGGTGCGCTGGCGCCGGGGCTGGCTGCCGCCGGTGGGGCTGGACCTGACGGGTTGGCTGATCGAGGGGCTGATCAAGCTGCTGCGGATCGAGGTCAACGCCTGGGATCGCTTCTCGATCCGGCAGCGCCATTTCGTGCACGCCCCGGTCAGCCCGCCCGAGCGCTTCGGCCTGACCAGCTACGCCCCCACGCTTGAGGCCGTGCTGGAGACGGCCGGTGTCCCCCATCGCGGCCGGCTGCCGGGCTGAGCTCCCGCGTCTGGCCTGCGGCAACAAGGGACCATCGCCGCAATGCCGCTCGACCCAGAGCACCGTTCAACCTCGTTCCGCCCTACGCGGTTGGTCGACCTCGCTGCTCGTCTCGCGCGCCGCTGTTTTGCCTGCGTTGTGGGCGATGGACCGCCCTGCGGTGCTACATGCGCCACTCCCGATCTCCCAGGCCAGGGCTGAGCGTCTCGTTTGTTACGGGGTTTTGTTGCAGTTGCACCCACCGAGCCCGACCCCGCCCCGACGACCCCTAACTTGTTCGGGTTGACGTGCCCTGCTGCACCCCCATGCGTCGTCTCGTTTCCCTGTTTGCTCTCTGCCTGGCGCTGCTGCTGGGTGCCGCCCCGAGTTTCGCCGCCGATGCCGCCCATGGCGGTCAGATCTTCTCCGCCAACTGCGCCGCTTGCCACATGGGTGGCGGCAACGTGGTCAACGCCGAGCGCACCCTCAAGCAATCGGCGCTTGAGTCCTATCTGGCCAACTACAGCGCCGGCCATGAAGCCGCCATCGTCACCCAGGTGACCAACGGCAAAAACGCCATGCCTGCCTTCGGTGGCAAGCTGAGCGCCACCGACATCGAAGATGTCGCTGCTTATGTCGAGGCTCAGGCCACGGCCGGTTGGTGATCCTCCGCAAAACCTTGATGGCCAGGTTGCCAACACCAACCTGAATCCATTGAAGCCCTGGTCACACCAGGGCTTTTTTGTGTCTGACACCACCAGGCCTGCAGAAAACCGGCCCTGGTCTCAATCCGCGCCCGATTGGCGACGGGCCAGCACGGCCAGATAGAGATCCTCCGGCACCTCGCGAATGTCGTACTCGGAGGGCAACACACCGTGCACATGCTGATGAACGGCCAGCCAGCAATTGCGCTCGGCGTCGTTGCCGGTGGCATCAAAGGCCCGGGAGGCCTCGACCAGCTGCTGCAGCACCTGGGGGTCGTTGGCGGCAAAGCTCATGGGGAGGGGACAGACTGCCAGCGCATCCAATTCGCTGTTCCAAGCATCATGGCCGGGCCCGATCTTCCCAGCTCCCTGCCCCACGCGGCCCGAGCGATTCCGCTGCCAGCGATCCATGCCGCTGCGGGCCAGGGACCCAGGTTCGCTGAGCGCGCCGCCAGCGGCCTGGGGCTGTTCGCTCTGACTCTGCTGGCCCTGGGCATGGTCGGCCGCCACCCGGTCCAGGCCCAGCCCGTGTCCCCCAACCAGCCGGAGGCGATCCGGGTGCCGGGGGGCATCCCGCCCGCCCCCTGCCCGCTGCTGGTGCCCCCCAGGGATGCCGCCCTGCAGCCCCTGCGCATTGCCCCCAACCAGGTGGCGATGAAGAACAGCATGGGTTGCCTGTCGCCTGCCGATGCCTCCCTCTACGGCCCCGATGGTTGCCCGGTGAAACTCTGCAAGCTGCCCCAAGGCACCGTGCCCCTGCCCAACCGCTGAGCTGCCGCTCCCATCACGGCCATGGCTGCTCGCCCGAGGCCTGTTCGCCCCGCTTCCATGAAGCAAAGGAGCGGTTTGCACACCAAATCCGGCCGGCCGTCCCAACCTGAGGGGTGAGGCCCGAACCAGGCGGTACGGCGCTCCCCCAGAGCCGAACCGGCCAGCGGCCATACGGTTCCTTCACCGACATCCCCCGGAGGCATCCGCATGCATCCCACCGCCGAACTATTCACCGAAAAGGCCTGGGCCGCGATCGTCGCCGC
>CAIKWV010000425.1 GCA_903831165.1 uncultured cyanobacterium | reverse complement strand
CCCGTTGATAGTTATGGTCGTGGCCGTTCATATAGGCCTGAAACTGGCTGTTGCCGCTGCTGTCGCGCAGGCCTTGCAGAAAGTTGAGTACGACTGCATTGTTCGAGTAGCTGTCGTCGTCGTCACTCTTGGGGGTGCCGGAGTGATAGGCGGGGTGATGGCCCATCACGATGTTCCAATGGGCGTCCGACTGGTCCAGATCATCTTTGGCCCACAGGAACATCTGACGCCCGATCGAGGGAGCATCGCCGGGAAGGTTGTCCGGCTGAAACTGGGCTTGGCTGGCGGTGAGCTGGGGATTGCGAACGTCGTAGCCGGGGTTGCCTCCTTGCTTCCTCTGGAAGTTGAAGTCGTAATAGCCCGCGTCGGTGAGCAGCCGGCAGGTATCGATGATCGTCAAGTGCAGCAGCGGACGGCCCGTGCCGTCGTCGCCCAGGTCGACGCTGTAATAGATCCCGTAGCCATTGGGGTCGAGCTTGCCGATCTTCAGGCTGCCGGGCTTGAGGTTGCCGGGATTGCCTGCGCCCAGATAGCTGTGGTAATCGAACAGTTGCTGGTTGCTGCCGATCTTGGTCTTGGCGACGCCGTTCTCGAAGTCGTCATTATTAGGCGGTGGCGGTGTGGTGTTGATGTTGTTTAAATAGTCATAGGCATCGGGGCCCAGCGGCTGGCCAATGTACTTCTTCTTGAAGTTTTCCTGGTTGACGCTGGCATCGTTATACGTCCCCAGAATAGTAGCTTCATCGTGATTGCCTGGCACTGCGAAGTAATGATTCACGCCATCGCTACTTCCGCCTGGCTTGCTCGGATCGCTGGGGTTCGGGAAACCGTATGGAAAGTTGTAGAGGTTGTAGGGCCATTGGGTTCGGCCCGCGCTGGCTGGGATGCCGCCGAGTTCGCCGTCGGTGTAGATCGAGCCCGGCTGGGTGAAGGCGGGAGGGGCATAGGGATAGATGAAATCGTTGTAGTGTTGGCCGATGTTGTAGTCCAGCAGGCTGCTCGAGTTGACGTTGTAGCTCTCGTCGCCCAGCTGGATCAGATCGTTGGGATTCCAGCTGCGCATCATCGCCGCAACCGCCTGCTGCTGTGGCCCCGTTGACCCCAGATCCAAGCGCCGGTAGCCACCCGGCGAGTAGTAGAAGTTGGTGCCGTTGGTGTAAGAGTTGCCCGCGTCGCCGAAAACTGCTACACGGATGGAGGGAGAGACATCTGAAGTCTTTGCAAATGCCGAAATCAACTTCTCTTCAAACAGCGGCACATTGGCGTCAAAAACAACATCGATCGGCGTCCTGGTGTCATCGATCCAACCCATGGCACGTCCTTGGTGTGGCGAAAAGTTGAGGCCTGACCAAACTGATCAGGGAGTGAACAGGGCGGCATGACCAAATGTCATCCCCATGA
Source organism: uncultured cyanobacterium (assembly GCA_903831165.1). Lineage (GTDB taxonomy): Bacteria > Cyanobacteriota > Cyanobacteriia > PCC-6307 > Cyanobiaceae > Cyanobium. The sequence goes on along the minus strand of CAIKWV010000425.1, from coordinate 1,219 downwards.
ACACATATGCATCCATTAACCACTATCCGTAGGGATGGGGGATTTGTCAAGTCTTGAACCTCATTGCGGCTCTGCTGTTGTCTGGACTGATCGTGGTCGCCTGAGTCAACGCAGCAAACCATGGCGGCATCGTGGTCGCTGCACCATTGGCTGCATTGGCGATCTTGAACTCGTAGCTCCTGCGTCCTGGCTCTCAAAGGGTTTCCTGAAAACGGCTGTACGACAGCACACCTGAAGAAAACTGCGACCTGCTCGAGTGTGGCCAAAGACCAGGGAGAACAGGCAGCTCGAAAACTCGAACAGATCTTGTCCTCCGGCCAATCTGCAGGCTTCACGGAGTCGTCCAGTGATTTCTGATTGAGAGCATCAGCACATGCGTGGTCAGTGTCATCGCCATCTAGTAGCTCCGTAGCAAGAAAGGTCTCAAGAGTGATCTTTAGCGCAAGGCGATCGTGGAGCCAGTCAATGGACAGATCAAGGAGACACGTGGCTGGCGTCGCTTCCTGCTACGCGCCATGGAAAAGGTAGGCACTGAGTGGCACCTGATCGCCCCCACGCACAACCTGCTCAAGTTGTTCCGGTTCCAGCGATCACAGCAGCAGGCGCTGGCGACAGCAACGGGATGCGGGGCAGTGGCCCTAGCCAGAGCAGCCAGGGCTGGTGTAGCCCCACATCGATGGGCTTGCTCACCAGGGGAAAATAAGATCTGCAGCGGTTGAGCTCAGGGGTGGCGTTCGCCGTGTCAGGTGGGTTGCTGCTCTATCGGCAACAAACTCCTAGCAATCGCCGCACCGATCGCTCCTGCCTAACCCTGCTTTCTGTCCGCTACCGCTCCGCCAGTCGATCCTTTGGATCGGCATCGGGAAGCAGTGTTTTGCCAGCAACTCGCGTCACCACCGCCAAGGACCGACCCCATACGGTTGAGCGTTACGATCTGAGCGTTGCTTTGCAACCGTTGCAGGTGTTCGTGCAGACCTTCGAAGGCCTGATAGCTCTCGCTTCGTCACCGCAGCGTCCCGGCCGTGCGTCCCCCGCATCGCCCGCTGGCGCCATGACGAACCCGACGCCGATGGCCTGGCCGCAGCCCTGACCCTGATGCACGCCAGCACAGACTGCCAGGAGCCGACCAAGCCAGCATGTTGAGCCCCGACAAACTGGCCGCCCTGGACCTGAGCCTGTGGCTGCGCTCCGGCGATGAGGCGGCCCAGAGACTGGCCAT
>CAIKWV010000424.1 GCA_903831165.1 uncultured cyanobacterium | reverse complement strand
CTGAAGGCCACGACCTTGGAGGCCGTGAAGCTGGTCGTGGTCAGCACGGCGCCGAAACCGGCAGTCGTCAGGCTGGTGACGGCGGTAGCGAGCTAGCTCACGCCACCGGCAGCGACCGCGGACGGTCCATCGAGGCGATCGACGACCCCATCGCCGTTATCGAGGTCAAGATCGGTGATGCGGTCGTAGTTGGCGCTGCTGTTGCTGCTGCTGATCTGCAGGGTCGAATCACTGAGCAAGGTGTAGATGAAGGTGTCTGCGCCACTGCCTCCGCTCAGCAGGTCCCGCCCGGCGCCACCGGTGATGGCATCCTGACCGGCATTGCCATTGATCGTATCGAGGCCGGCGTTACCCAGGATCGTGTCAGCGAAGCCGCTGCCCACCAGGCTGTTATTGCCGTTGTTACCGGTGATGGACAGAGCATTCAACACCTCACTGGCATCGAGATTGAGGGCGGTCGTGCCTGTTGTGGTGGCCGTGGCGGACGTGCCGGTGCCGATCACCGCCTGCTCCAGACCGGTGTCACCGGCATAGAGATAGAGGCTCTGGTTGGCGGTGGTGGAGCTGAAACGCACCTGGTCATTGCCGCTGCTGCCGCTGTCCTTGAACTCGGCAGCGCCGTGGTCGGTGGAACTGGCGACGAGATAGATGTCGGCACCATCGTGTCCATCGATCAGATCAATGCCGGCTTTGCCGTCGAGCACATTAGCCGCCGTGTTGCCGTGGATGGTGTTGACCAGGGCATTGCCATAGCCGGACACGGCCGAACCCGTCAGCTCCAGATTGGTGTAAGAGGTGGCCGGCAGGCTGGTACCGCCATCGCCCAGGCTGGTCACATTCGCCGCAGAGCGGTAGGTCTCCACCACCCGATTGCTGAAGGTGACCAGGGCGTTGCCGGCCTGATCGGTGATCAGCCCGGAGCTGGCCGTGCCGCTGCTGGCGCTGTAGCTCAGCTTCACCGCTGCGGTGCTGGTGGGTGCGGTGCCGCTGAAGCTGAGAGTCACCGTGTTGGTGGCGCTGTCCAGGCTGATGGCCGTGGCGGCGACGGCCGTACCGGTGCCGATCACCCGTTTGAAGTTGGCGGGCACGAGGCTGGTTCCCTTGATCGCCTCGGAGAAGCTGAGAATCACGGAACTGCCTGAAACGGTCAGCCCTGTGACCGTCGGCGGTGTGCTGTCCAGCGAGGCGATCGGGCTGGCCGAGGCGCTGGATGCCACCGACTCGAACGTGCCGTAGCCATCGGTGTAGGAGGCGACGACGCGGATGTAGTGACCGACATCGGCGGCCGTCAATTGGTAGCTGCTGCCCGTCGCCAGGGCGCCGTAACTGCCATTGGCGCTGGCAGCTCCCTGCCAGCTGTAACTGACGGCGCCCAGTCCATCCTCATCGCTGAGGCTGTTGCTGGCACTCAGGATCTGCCCCTGCTTGAAGGTGCCGGCCATGGCCACGCCACCGGCCGGTTGATCGTTGACGTTGGCGATCAGTTGGCCCTCGCCGAGGAACTCGGTGCTGCCGCCCAGGACATCGGTCGTGGTCGCCACCACCCGCACCGTGTTGCCCACGTAGCTCTGATCGCTGGGGATGCTGAGCGTGGCCGTGGTCTTGCCGCTCAGATCGCTCCAGCTGCCGCCGAAGAATTGCTGCCAGCGATAGCTGGTCGTCGTCGCTCCATCCGGATCGACGACGTTGTTGAGGGAGGCCGTCAGCTGGCCCCCTTCCGCCGCGGTACCGCTGACAGCCAGGTTGCCGCTGGCGGCGTCATCCACGTTGGCGATCAGTTGGCCCTCGCCGAGGAAGTCGGTGCTGCCGCCCAGCGCATCGGTCGTGGTCGCCACGACCCGCACCGTCTTACCAACGAAGCTCTGATCGCTGGGGATCACCAAAGTGGCGGCGTTCTGATCGGCCAGGTCGTTCCAGCTGGCGCCGCTGTGTTCCTGCCAGCGATAGCCGGTACTGGTGACGCCATCGGCATCGACGACATCGCTGAGGGAGGCTGTCAGCAGGCCGCCTTCGGCCGCGTCACCACTGACCGCCAGCGTGCCGGTGGCCTCCTGATCGGGAGCTGGGGGAGCCGTGACCACCAGCAGCTGGCTGGCGTAGACCACGCCACCCAGGCCGTCTTCGACGCTGTAGCTCAGTTCCACCGGACCGCTGAACGCCGCATCGGCGTCAAACGTCCAGCTGCCATCGCCGTTGTCGGTGATGCTGCCGCCGACGTCGCAGCCCACCCAGCTCACCAGCAGGACATCGCCATCGGGATCACTGAACCCGGCCAGCAGATCACTGCTGCTGAGCACACTGCTGGTGCCCTGTTCCACCGGTGCCAGCGCCGCATTGGCCGTGCCGATCGGGGCCTGATTGAGGTGATAGCTCAGATCGGCGATGCCACTGGAGGCGATGCCGTCCTGGATCGAGAGCAGGTCATTCCATTCCGTGGCGATGGCCGCCAATCCCTGACCATCGGCGATCGCCTCCGCCATGGACTTGTTGCGGTCGTAGATCTCGCGCAGGGGCTGGGGATAATTATTTTTACTCAGCCCGGTGATGTCGACGCCAAGGATCGCAGCGAGGGTGTTGGCGTTGGCCAGGTCAATCGTTTTGGGGGGTACGGCGCCGGCGGCGTTGATCAGGGCCAGGGCCAGGTTGATGCCGGTGTCGTCATCGGAGAGCGAGGTGAGGATGGCGACCTGAACCGCCACCTTCTCCACCTGCAGGGCCTGGGGATCGCTGCCGTTGGCCTGCAACAGCTGGTAAGCGTCGTAGCTGTTGAGCTTGATCGTCGCCGGCAGATTGAGCGCCGAACGCACGGCCTGCACGGCCTGGTTCGGTGACAGGCCCAGGTCGATGGCCCGCTGCACCAGGGTGGTGATCGGGCTGACCACACTGAAGCCGATCGGCGCCTCGAGCTGCAGCAGGCTGACGAACAGATCCCCCGATGTGGAGGCCAGGATCGCTTTGCCGGCGCTGGTGGCTGTCGAGCTGAGGCCAGCCCCATCGACGTAGGTGGCGACCGCGCGAAGCTCCTGGTTGGCATCGCCTGGACGGCGTAGGTGCTGGTCTGCTCGCCTTCGATCACGCTCCAGCTGGCGCCGCCATCAGCGGAGATCTGCCACTCCCAGCTGATCGGGTTGGGGGTGCCATCCGGGTCACTGAGGGTGGCGCTCAGGCTGTGGCCAGCGGCGGCAATGCCGCTGAGCAGCACCAGCCCATCGGCATTGGTCGGTGGCGGAGGCGGCGTGCCGGCGGGGCTGAGGGTGGCGCCGTTGAGGTTGAACAGCCCGTCGCTGAACTTCAGCTGTTCAACGCCGACCAGGGAATCCGTGCCGTCCTGGCCGCTGTTGTCCGTGACGGTGGTGATCCCGGTCAGGGCGTCATAGCTGAGGCCGTAAGCGCTGCTGGCTCCGGCGTAGACAGCCGTATCGGCATCCGCTCCGCCATCGAGCCAGTCATCGCCGGCATCACCCTCCAGCTGATCGTTGCCACTGCCGCCATACAGCTGGTCCTTGCCAGCGCCGGCCACGACAATGTCATCACCGCCCGCCGCATAGGCGATGTCGTTGCCGGCCTGGAGGTCGAAGAGTTCGCTCTTGCTGGAACCGGTGCAGGTGTCATCACCGCTGGTGCCCCCAGTGCCGGTGTCGACCACCCCGGAGCCCGGCGTGGTGCCGGCCGTGAGGTTGGCGATGAAGATGCCGGAATCAAGGATGTGATCGCCAGTATCGGCAATACCGATCTTGATCGTATTGGTCTGACCAGCCAGGATCGGCGCAACAATCTTGAGCGTATGACTGACGCCGTCGTATTCAATCGGCAACAGATTAGTGCCGTTGTTGTCCTGAAAATATCCCGCCGCCAAGTTGGAGCTGATCACACTCAACGGCGCATTCGGATCATGGTTGAACAGGGCATAGTTGACCCCATTCACGATCACCACCGCCGAATCGACAAAGGCATCGACCCACTCGGGGTATTCATCGGAGCCGAAGACCAGATCAAAGCTGATTGACGTGGCCTTGGGATCGGTGACGCTGAAGGCAAAGCTCAGCGTGGTCGCGTCGTACGACTGGGTCTGAAACACGCTGTTGACGACGGCGTCAATGTCCGCATCGCCATTGCTGAAGCCCGTGAAGCCGCTGTTGTCGGTGCCAAAGCCGCTGGAGGTGTTGGCGGTTCCCGGGGTGGTGCCGGACGTGAGCAGCAGGCCGGAGCCGATGCCCAGGCTGGTGATCGAGCCGTCATAGATGTTGACCGCCTCGCTGCCGGAGGCGTGCAGCACGATGCTGGCGGTGTCCACGACGATGCCGCTGCCTGCCGGCGCCAGCAGGGCCGTCGTCAGGGCCGCATCGTTGCTGCCGTCGTAAACCGCAAATGGGCTGTTGGCCATGCTGCCTTGAAGGAGCGTTTCTGCATCTGTTCTGATCCATCGGTCGGGGAGAACTCGTGAAGATCACCGGGACGTTGACGGAAAGGTTGCCGAGGCAGGCTTGCGGGCTCCCCAGGCGAGAGGGGCCGATCCAGAAGGCCTCAGCCCTTCAGGGGGAGTTCCAGCAGCAGGCGAGCGCCGCCGCTGGGCGCCTCCCGGGCCACCAGCCGGCCGCCATGGGCCTGGGCGATGGCGCGGGCAATGGCCAGGCCCAACCCCCCATGGCTGCTGCTGCGGGCTGGATCGGCCTGCCAGAAACGCTGGAACACCTGCTCCCGCTGGGCTTGGGGTATGCCGGGGCCCTGGTCATCCACCCACAGCTGCACATAGGCCCCCTGGACCTTGAGACCGACCAGCACGGTGTCGCCGCTGGCTGAAAATCGCAACGCGTTGCTGATCAGATTCACCAGCAGCCGGCGCAACCGCTCCGGATGGCCATAGACCGTGGCCTCGTCCTGGAGTTCGGCGATCAGCGACACCCCCTGACCGTTGGCGCTGTCCTGGAACAGCCGGCATTGGTCTTCGACCAGCTCCTCCAGGGGGAAATCCCGCCAACCGCTGTGGTCGGTGATGGCGCGATCGAAGCGGGTCAGCAGCAGCAGATCGTCCACCAGCTTGCCCATCCGCTCGCTGGCGCCGTCGATCAGGGCCAGCTTCTCCAGCACCACCGGCTGGGCACCGGCTAGGGCCTCGCCATGTTGAAGGCTGCCGATCACGGCGCGGATGGCGGTGATCGGATGGCGCAGCTCATGGGACGCATCGGCCGTGAAGCGCACCAGTTGCTCGATCTGGCGGCGGATCGGCCGCAGCGAGACCCCCACCATCCACTGACTGCCGGCGAAAGCCGCCAGGCCCGCCAGCAGGCTGCCGATCACCAGGCCCTGGCGTAGGCGATCCAACTCCTGGTTGGAGGCCATGGACCCCATGGCCACGGAGACATAGCCGTTGAGCACCGGTGCCTGGCCCGGCGCCTGTCGCAGCCGCACCGGCTGCCAGATCGCCAGACCGTTGCTCAGCGGCAGAATCTGGCTGAACTGGCGTCGAGCCGGCTCGGGCACGGTGGGGCCTGCGGGCCGAAAGGTGCCGTAGGCGGAGAGTTCGCGCAGATCGGGGTCAAACCAGCGAATGCGTTTGTAGCCCTCGCTGGTCAGTTGTTCATCGAAGTGGGCAATCAAGGGCACATTGGGATGCACACGCCGGGCTGGTTGCCGCATCTCGTCATATTCGTGATGGATCAAAGGCAGCTCAGCCGCGGCGGTGGAGGCCAGTTGTTTCAGTTGCAAGCACAACATCTGGCGCCGGCTATAGGACACCTGCCCATAGACCGTGGCAGCAAAAATGAACAACAGCACAAAACAGAAGACCGCATAGCGCAGGGTGAGCGTGCGGCGGGTGCGGCTCAGATCAGGTTGCATAATCGGGATTCAGCCGGAAACCGATGCCATAGACCGTTTCAATCAGATCGGCTGGTGCGCCGACCAGGCTGAGTTTGGAGCGGATGTTCTTGATGTGGGTCTTGACGCTTTCTTCGCCGGGAGATTCGGTCAACGTCCAGGCGGCATTGAGTATTTTTTCCTTGGAGCAGGTGGAGCCACCGCTCTGCAGCAGTGTTTCCAGGATGCGATGTTCGGTGGCGGTGAACTGCAGCGGCCGGCCGCCGTAATGGGCTCCCTGGCCGCCCCGCTCCAGATCGAGGGGCCCCCAGTGGGAACTGAGCTGCATCGGACGGTCGGCGCGGCGCAGCAGCGCTTTCAACCGGGCCCGCAACACATCCGGGTCAAAGGGTTTGACCATGTAGTCGTCAGCCCCCTCATCCAGACCCGTCACCTTGTCAAAGCTGGAATCACGGGCCGTGAGCATCAGAATCAGCGGCTGTCGCTCCAGCCGGGCCCGCAGCCGCCGGCAGAGGGACAGACCATCCAGTTTCGGCAGATTGAGATCCAGCAGGATCAGGTCGTACTCGTACTGAAGGGCCAGCTCCCAGGCGAGTTCACCGTCCTCGGCATGGTCACAGGCATAGCCCCAGGCTTTCAACATGTCCCGCAGGGAAAGCCTGATCAGCGGATCGTCTTCGACGACAAGGATCTTCATGCGGCTCCTGCGGCCGATCCCAGAATCGGCATGGACCAGCGCCTGATTCTGCCTCGGCAGCCCCGTTCACGCCTGGCGCCGTCATTTCGGCAGCGGCAGCCCGGTTCACCTCTGCCGCCGTGGCAACGTCTGCGGCTCCGGCAGCCCTGCTTCCAGGAAGGATCACCATCAGGTCCATGAACCTCCACAGCGATCTCAGCCAGCGGGTAGTTCACGGGGTCAAGACCGGTCATCTGCCGGCCACCCTCGGCCCGGATGGCTCAGCTGAGGGATCCACCGGCAGACCGCGTAGCGCCAGGGCCAGTCGTCGGGCGAACAACAGCAACGGATAGATCGCCTCTGCCCGCTGCGGCTCGGCCAGCACGGGGGCCAGCAGCTGCAGCAGGGCGGCGCTGGGCGCCATGCGGCCGCACAACCAGGCGATCGCTTCGGCGCCATGCAGCACCCGCTCCGCGTCGATCACCATGGCGCCATCGCGCAGCTGGTAGCCGCGGCGCTCCAGCTGCTGCCGCAGGGCCTGATCGGCACGGCCATCGCGGATCTGCAACCCGGGGATGCCACTGCGCAGCTCACTGAGCTCGGCGAAATGGCGGCAGAACACACAGCCGCCGTCGAACACCAGCACCGGCGGGCTCAGGCCAGGCTGGGGGCACGGTTCAGGCCCCGAAGCCTCCATCCCCGCAGCCTTCATGCCCCGAGTCATTCCACCACCAGCCTTCACAGCTCCAGTCGTCCCCTTCTCGGTCGCCAGACCCTCCGAACCCATGCCTGCCACTGCCCCACCGATCCGCTCGCCAGCCTGGCGCAGGCTGCTGCCGATCGTCAGGGCGATGGCCTGGCTGCTGATCGCGGTGCTCACCCTGGCGGGTTCAGCCCGGGCCGACTCCAGCCTCCCGACCGGGAGCTACCGCTGCGACGGTGATCCACTCACTTCCCTGCTGGTCCGTGGCGCCATGGATGATCCCGGCATGGCGGACCCCAGCTCCGGCGATGTGCCTGTCGGCGGCTTCGTGGTGCTGCAATGGCGGGACCTGACCCTGCAGCTGCCTCGCACCAACAACGCCGGCCCCGCCAGCTTCACCGATGGCCAGTGGTGGTGGAGTCTGGACGCGTCGGGGCGGCCGAACATCCGACAGCGACGCGGCCGGGGCGACATCCAGAACTTCAACTGCGAAGCCATCCGCTGACCACCTGGCGAACGCCTCCCTCTCCTCACACCCCGGCCAGCCGGCCGCAGACCATACGGTGGGTACCGTTGGTACTCCTGTTTCGATGTCAGCCTTCGCCTTGCGGTTCGGGGTCTGGGCCTTGGGCCTGGCGGCTTTGGGCACGGTCCCGGCCCTGGCCCAGAGCGATCCCCATGCCGGTCATCGGGGCATGGAGGTCAGGCCAGCCAGTCCAGCGGCCAGCGCCGAGGCGGCTGTCCACGCCGGGCATGACCACCGGGTGGGGCCGGCCGGCGCCACCTATGACTTGCGGTTCATCGATGGGATGGTGCAGCACCACATCGGGGCGCTGCGGATGAGTGAGTTCGTCTTCGGCATCGGCCAGCCCGGCGTAGGGGCCCTGGCCCGGACCATCTGGCGGGATCAGGCGGCGGAAATCCGGGCGATGGGCCTGTGGCGCAAGGCCTGGTATCCCCAGGCGCCCGTCTATCCGGTGGTGCTGGCCGCTGGCGGCGATCCGAACAGCCTCCAAGGACTGGCCCGGATGAGCCCGGCCCAGATGGAGGCGATGCGGATGGTCGGCGCCGGACCCACCAACGAGAACCGGGTGGTGTGGTTCCTCGAAGGCATGCTCCAGCACCACGGCGGAGCGCTGGTCATGGCCCACGACGCCCTGGCCAACAGCAGCAACCCCACGGTGCGGCGCTTCGCCCGCGGCGTGATCGTGGCCCAGCGGGCCGAGATCATGGACCTGCGCCGGATGCTGGCGCTGGAGGGCTTGCGCAAACCCGAGTACCACCAGTACGACGCCTTGTTTGCCCTCTGAGCCGGCCGGTCCCGCCGAGCATGAACAATCTCGCCCCTGGCTGAAACCGATCCGCCGTTCCTGACCAGCATGAGGAGGGACGGCATCAAGGCGGAGGCCAACCGATGAACAGGATCAAGGCAACCCGAAGCGCAGCCCGGCGCATGGCCCTGCTGACCCTTGCCGCCGCAGGCGGCTTGACGATCTCTCTGGGGGCTGGCCCGCGGTCCCTGGCGCAGGCTTGGGGAGGTTCGGAACGGCCAGGCGCCTCAGCCCCAGGCGATGGAGCCGGCCCGATGGCGCCGGGCCATGGGGACCAACAATTCATCGTGATGATGATTCCCCATCACGACGGGGCGATCGCCATGGCCGAGCTCGCCCTCAGCCGGGCCCGACGGCCGGAGATCAAGGCTCTGGCGGCCAGCATCAAGGCCAGTCAGACGCGGGAAAACGCCCAGATGCGCGCCTGGTACCAGCAGTGGTACGGCAAGGCCGTACCCGCCTGGCCCCCGGCAACCGGCTGGGGCTGGGGCTGGCACGGCGGGAGTCGCGGACCCATGGGAATGGGTGCTGGCATGGGAATGGGGATGCAGGGCGGCACCAACCTCAGCGCCCTCAGCGCCGCCGCAGACTTCGACCGCGCCTTCCTCGAGCAGATGATTCCCCATCACCAGATGGGCGTGATGATGGCCTCGATGGCGCAGAGCAACAGCCAGCACCCCCAGCTGCTCTCTCTGCAGCAGGCGATGGTGCGGGTGCAGAGCGACGAGATCCGGCAGATGGAACAGTGGTATCGCAGCTGGTTCCCGGATCGGCGCTGAAGATCGCCGGACGACGCGGCCATGAAAAAACCCCAGGTCAAGCCCGGGGCATCGCTATCGCCAATGGCGGGCGAATCAGAAGCAGAAGGGCAGGAACTGGGCGTGGCAGGCGGCGTAACCATCGACCAGGGGGCCGAGGCCGATCTGATGGGCAATGCCGGCGCCGGTCAGGCCCTCGACGACAATGCCAATGACGATGCCAAGCATGGCAGCGCGGCCATTGAACAACTCGACGCGCTTGAGCTGATCGAGGTGAATCTGACCGGCGTCGCGGTTTTCAACCCACTTGTCGTTGACTGGGGTGTTGGTCATGGATGTTCTGGGGTGAATCGGATGAGCTGAATCAGCGTGAATTCGAAGCCAGATCGCTAGGACGACTGAGGACGTACGTCACCATCCCCGTCAACACAACGAGAAGAGCAATCATGCCGGCAATGGCGGCGGTGTAGTCGGTGTTCATGGCGATCAACCGAGACCGATCTGGGACAGGATGCTCTGGCCGGTGAGCAGTTCCGTGGCCAGGCCGATCACGAAGCCGAGCATGGCCAGACGGCCATTCCAGGTTTCGGCGAAGGCGACGAAGCCAAAGCGGGAGGTGGGGTCAGCCATGAAGGTTTCGATTTGTTAAGGAGACTGTAACAGACCTTGAAGCACCTGGGGGATCCTGGCCCCGTTCCTCGGGGGCGGGCCATGCAGTGGCCCCACCGGCGCCGCATCGCCCAGATCCAGCCGGGTCAGCCCGGGGCCGAATCCAGCAGCCAACGGCTCGGCGGGCCCAGCCCTGCAGCGCCGCTGGCCCTCAGGGCGGCTCCGCTCGTGGCATGGGACTTCGAATACCACCCAACCGAGCGACGAGACCGGATCCTGGTCACCACGTCGTCCCCACGAAGGGCTCCATGGGGCCTGAACCATTCAGGCCCCCCTTGTTCCTGTCAGCCCCCGATCGGCCTCAGGCCGACTGCAACTGCTGCAGCTGGGCTTCAAGCCGATGCCTCAGACGGGTCTGCACCAGGTGGCAGAGATCGTCCACCAACTGACTATCGGCACTCCAGATCGTGCGCACGCCATCGCGCTGGCAGCGCACCAGGTCGGCGCGCTGCAGCTGGCCCAGCTGGCGGCTGAT
>CAIKWV010000423.1 GCA_903831165.1 uncultured cyanobacterium | reverse complement strand
GGCCGTCCTCACCCCAGCGGTAGACCCTGGAGCGGGAATGGTCGTGGGGGAAGGAGGTCCAGGCGTCACCGTCGGCGGAGTAGTCCTCGCGCACGGTGCCCCACTGGCGCTCGCTCAGATAACTGCCCCACAGGCTCCAGGGCGCCACACCGTGATCGCGCTCGGCGATGCGCCGGGTTTCGGAGGGGCTGATCGCGTCGATCAGATCGACAGAGGGAGAGGCGTTTGTCACAGGGATGCCTTCAGCAGTTCGCCGATGCGCAGGGCGTTGGCGATCACGGTCAGGCCGATGCCCACCGAGGGGCAGGACGGCAAGACGCTGGCGTCGACGATCCAGAGGTTGTGGACTTCATGGCTGCGGCCCTCCAGGTTCACCACCGAGGTGGCCGGATCCGAACCCATGCGGCAAGTGCCGCAGGCGCCGCCGATCACCGGCAGGGGCGCCTCACCGCGGGGATGGGTGGGAGCCGCCTTGGTGACCACGGTCAGGGGGTCGGCTTCGACGGCCTTGAGGCAGTCGATCCAGCGGTAGACGAGGCGGTCGTGGGCCTCGCGGTTGTTGGGGGTGTAATGGATCTGCAGCTGGTTGCCGCGCAGGGCGACGCGGTTGTGGGGATCGGGCCGGACGGCGCTCATCGCCCACCAGGTGATTGAGCGGGCGGCCAGCTGTTCGAGTCCGAAATCAGGCAGCAGGCGGGTCACCAGGGAGAGCACCGGCGGCGACTCGGCGAACAGGGCGTCCTGGAGGACGCCGCCGCCGCTCTGAATCGAACCCAGCGGAAAGTCGACGTTCTTATCCCCCCAGTAGAAGTCGGTGAGGCCGTGGCCACGGCTGTAGTGGCCCGAGTTGGGAGCTGACGCCAGTTGCAGGATCGTGGTCAGCTGGGGCTTCATCAGGTTGCGGCCCACCTGGTCCGAGCCGTTGGCCAGGCCACGGGCATGGTGCTCGGTGGCTGAGCGCAGCAGGATTTCGGGAGTGCCGATCGCCCCGGCCGCGAGCACCACCTGATGGCCGCGGAACAGCCAGCGCTGGTGATCAATGTCCACTTCAACGCCACGCACCTCCTGACCGGATGGGTTGACGTGAAGCTGCACCACCCGGGCGTTTTCCTTGACGGTGACGCAGGCGCTTCCGCGGGCGGGATTGACGCCGAACAGTTCGGCATCGCCGGTGGGATCGACGGCCGAATCGGACCAGCTGAGGGGCAGGTCATAGGGATGGAGACCCTGGCGCTCCAGGGCGGTGCGCAGTTCGACCAGGAAGGGCTCCACCGGCTTCGGGGCGGCCGGATAGGCGCCTGCACGGGCGGGTGCGGTGGGATCGGCCCCGGCTACGCCGTGCACGTGATAGAGCTTTTCGGCCTGGTCGTACCAGGGAGCCAGATCGGCGTAGCGCAGTTCCCAGTCCGGGCTGGCGCCGTCCTGCAGCTTCACGCCGCTGAACTCCTGTTCACGCATGCGCTCCAGCACGCCGCCCCAGATCTTGGTGTTGCCGCCGATGGCGTGCACCATCTGGGGTGAGAAGGGATCGCCGTCGGTGCCGAACCACTGTTCGGCCGGGTGATAGCGCTCTTTGCGGAACAGATCCACATCGGTGGGGTTCTGCTCGGCCTGGGGCATGACGCCGCCGCGCTCCAGCAGCAGCACCGAGTGGCCGGCAGTGGCCAGGGCTGCTGCGAGGGTGCCGCCGCCGGCACCGCTGCCGATCAGGATCACGTCGTAAAGGTTGTCGTCAATGATCATGGTTCAGGCTCTCCAGGCATAGAGCAGCACGAACAGGATGATCCAGATCACATCCACGAAGTGCCAGAACAGGGAGGTGGCTTTCACACCTTCTTCACCGCCGTTGTAGTTGCCGGGGATGAAGGATTTGACCAGCATCAGACCCATCAGCAGAATGCCGGTGGCCACGTGCAGGCCATGGAAGCCGGTGAGCAGGTAGAAGGTCCCACCGAAGGTGCCGGAGGTGAAGCCGAACTTGAGTCCGCTCCATTCCACGGCCTGGCCATAGAGGAAGTAGGCCCCCATCGCCATGGTCAGCAGCCAGAAGCCCCGGAACAGCCAGATCTTTTCTTTGCCCTTGAAGTGTTCGGCCACCACCATCGTCATTGAGCTGGAGACCAGCACCACCGTGTTGATCAATGGCGTGCGCCATTCCAGGCCGTCAACGCCGGCCGGCAGCCAGTCGAGGGCGGAGAGGCGCAGGATGGCGTAGCCGCTGAAGAACGCCAGGAAGATGACGCTCTCGGAGCAGAGAAAGATGATGAAGCCGGTCAGGTTGTGGCTGGCGTGCTGGCCTTCGCCATGGTTGGCGACCTGCTCGGTCGCTGGGATCGGGGTGCTGGTCATCGGTTCGCCTCCGCAAGGGTGAGTGCTCGCTCGATCTCGGCTTGGTGTTCCACAAGCGGTTGGTCGCTGCCGTAGCCGTAGGGACGGCTGATCACGGTGGGCACATGGTCGCCGAAGTTGTCTTCAGGCGGAGGTGATGGTAGTAACCACTCCAGGCCAATGGCATTCCAGGG
>CAIKWV010000422.1 GCA_903831165.1 uncultured cyanobacterium | reverse complement strand
TCCGCCAGCCAGCGGCCGTAACTGGCCAGGCTGCTCTGCAGTCCCCTGGGCCGGGGGCGGTGGCCAAAACCGGGCAGGTCCGGGGCCCAGAGTTCGTGCCGCGGAGCCAGCTCAGCGGCCAGCGGCGTCCAGAGCCGGCCCGACAACAGCCAGCCGTGCACGCCAACGAGCAGCGGCTTGCCTGCTGCAGGGGGTGCCGCCGGACCCGTAGCCGTGGTGGCTTCGGTTCCAGGGCCGTCAGGGAGTGGGCAGGCGGCGATGCTGGCCATGGGGCGGGGTGGCACGCGGTGGGCTGGGCGCGGCTGGGGAGCGACGTGAGAAGGGCCCAGGTCAGGGCCTGCGCCGTTGAGGCCCGTACAGACCACCGGAGCTGATCCATGGCAAGGTGCCAAGAGCCATGCTGTGGCCATTCATGCTGCACCGGTGGACGCAGCACCGGTTCACGCTGCTCCAGATCCGTCCCTTTCCGGCAGGATCGTCAGACTGCTTATCCGTTGACCTGCTCCCAGCGCCATTCCCCTTGACGCAGACCCCCCGACTGCTTCGCCCCGAGCTGCTCTGCCATCTCTATGGCGAGGCCCATCGGCTTTGCCCCACGCCCAAGGCCGAGCTCCATTTGGTGTTGAGCCTGGAGCGGGAGATCGATCTGATCGAGCTGGAGGCGCTCTGCGATGCCGTCGGCTGGAGCCGCCGCCCGCTGCGGCGCGTGCGCAAGGCGCTGCAGAACAGCCTGCTGCAGGTGGGCCTCTGGCGCCATGACGAACGCCTGCCCCGGCTGGTGGGGTTTGCCCGCTGCACCGGGGATGGCGTGGTCGATGCCACGGTCTGGGATCTGGCGGTGCACCCCCTGTACCAGGGCGCCGGCCTGGGCAAGCAGATCATGCGCTACGTGCTGGAGCAACTGCAGGAGATGGGGGTGGACCGGGTCAGCCTGTTCGCCGATCCCGAGGTGGTGGGCTTCTACGAGGCCCAGGGCTGGGAGCTGGAACCGCGGCAGCGCCGCTGCGCCTTCTGGTACGCCCCCTGAAGGCGCACGGCCGCTGGCTTGCGGCTGTGAGCCCTCGCTGCCGTCGGTCCGTGGTCCTTGGCCAGCACCTTCGCACCAGCTGCTTGGGCACGGTTGTTGCGCCCCTTTGCATCGCGCAGGGTCCTGGCGCTCGTCGGGATGGCGGATCTGGCCGACGTCCTTCACTCCCAGACTTGGCTCTCCCTGCCCGTCAGGCGACCGGAGCTCCCTGCGCCACGGCTTTCCTGGTCGAAGTGGTGCTCGGATTCCCCATCCCAGGCTCCAGAGCTCGGCCGTAGTACTCGGCCGCCAACAGCTGCGGATCCTGGCCCCGCCGCCAACGGCGCCGCAGGCGGGCGTTCAGCCAGGTGGTGCGCCAGACCCCCAGGGTGCGCCAGCGCCGGTCGCTGACCGACAGGGCCCCGGCCAGCAGCCGGATCGCGCCGTGGCGCCGTAGCCGCTGCATGAACTCCAGGTCCTCCATCAAGGGCAAGGGGGCGATCCCACCGGCTCGCTCGTAGAGGCTGCGCTCGAGCAGCAGGCCCTGATCGCCGTAGGGCAGCTGGCGCCAGCGGCTGCGCCCGTTGGCCGCCCACGCCACCAGGGGCAGCCGGGGATCGCTGCCGGCGATGGCCAGCCGGAAGGCCCAGGCCGAGCTCGCTCCAGTGCGGATGGCGGTGCCCACCAGGTCGGGCCAATCGGGCGGCAGCCGGGCATCGCCGTGCAGCAACAGCAGCCAGGGGGCGCCACCGGCGGCGACCCCCAGGGCCAGCTGCCGGCCCCGCCCGGCTTCGGCCGGAAGCACCCGGGCTCCGGCCAGCCGGGCCAGCCGTGGACTGCCATCGCCGCTGCCGCCGTCGATCACCAACACGTCCCGCAGCAGGGCGCGGGGCGCCCTGGCCAGATCGGCCAGCAGGGGCGGCAGGCCGCGGGCCTCATTGCGGATGGCGATCACAACGTCGAGGGGCGCCAGCACCGGGGCTGGTGGGGGCGCGGTGCGGCTGGGGACGGCGGCCATCGGCGAGGGAACGGGGTGTTGCCTGGAAACTCAGTGACTGGAAATCCAGCGCCTGGGAACCCAGCGCCTGGGAACCCAGCGACTGGAAGCGAGGCGCCTGGCAAAAAACGTCTGGCCATCAATCGCCTGGCCAAGAAACGCTGGATAGCGATCGCAGCGTCTCACAGGACCTGCCGTTGTCGAACCCCAGCCAGCAGCTTCAGCGCCAGCGCCGCAGATCCTCGGCCCGATCGAGATCGCTCCGCAGCGGCAGCAGCCGGGGCTCCAGCTCCAGGGCCCTGGCGGCGTTCAGGGTCTGGGCCAGCACCTGGTCGCCCCCCCAGGCGATCGCCTGGCCGGTGCCGGCGAATAGGGTCGGCCAATTGCCGCCCAGGCCGATCAGCCAGTAGCCCCCATCGCTGGCCGGTCCCAGCACCAGCGGCCGTGATTCCAGCAACCGGAAGGCCTCGATCAGGTCGCCGCTGGCTAGAGCCGGCAGGTCACTGCCGATCAGCACCACCCGCCGCGCCCCCTCGCGCCGCGCCCGGATCAGCTGCCGTTGCAGCCGCACCCCCAGGCGCCCCTCCCCCTGCAACACGGTGCGCTCCACCCCCAGCTGCCGGCCCCAGCGCGCGGCGGCCTGGCCCGCCAGGCC
>CAIKWV010000421.1 GCA_903831165.1 uncultured cyanobacterium | reverse complement strand
TGCCGCTGTGCCGGGATGCCCGTGCAAGAGGCCACGGCCATCACCGGCTCGATCATGGGTTCACTCGTGCTGGCCGCCGACGATCCGGCCGCACTGGCGCGGTTCTATGGCGATCTGCTCCACGTGGAGCCGCAGCCGGGCCTCAGCAGCACCCACTGGCGGGTTCGGTGGCCAGCCAGTGGTTGGCTGGAGGTTTATGCCCCATCCAAGAGCCGACAGCAACCGCGCCAGCACGGTCGCCTCGCCCTCTGCCTGCAACGTCAGGCGGATGCAACAGGCGCCCTTCCTGTGCTCCACGCCTGGATCTCCAAGGCCCTGGACCTCGGCGCCAGCGTGGACGATCCGCCGCGACAGGAATCGTTTGGAGCCGAGGCCTGGCTGCTGGACCTGGAAGGCAACCGCCTGCTGTTGCTCGTCTTGCCTGCCTCGTGAAGCACCCCTTGGGCCGGCAGCACGGCTCAACCCAGGCCGCCCAGACGAATCAGTGCCCCCACCACCACGAAGGCGATCGCCAGGGCGGTGATGCCACGGATGTGCCAGGCCAGGCCGCTGAGGTTGGCGTCGGTGAGGTTGGGAATGAGCCGCAGCCGGGCATGAACGGCCAGGACGGCGGTGCTTGCGAGCAGAAGCAGCTTCACCCCCACCAGCATCCCGATCGGGTTGGCCGGGCTGAACAGCCCCTGGAAGCCTGGGAGATAGATCCAGCCCATCCACAGCCCGGTGATCACCTGGATGGCCAGCGCCGTGAGGCCCAGTGGCTCAAAGACCTCCTCAAAGGCACGAATCTGGGCGGAACTGCGCTCTCGCAATGCCCTGGGCAGCACGCCCAGATCCAGCACCAGATGCCCGCCGGTCCACACCGTGGCGGCCAGGACATGGACGATCACCAGCAGCGGGAAGACGGACACGGCAGCTCCTGGGCAACTCCCCCACGATGGGAGCAATTGCGCGGGTCTGACCGTGAAGGTGATTGTGGATCTGTGCGTCGTGCCGATCGCCGTGGGCGTGCACCTGGCCCTGTAGATCGCCGCCTGCGAACAGGTGCTGACGAAGGCTGGGCTCAAGATCCAGTTGCATCCCAACAGCACTGCCAGCGAGGGCGAGTGGGGCCTCGTGTTCGCAGCGATCGAGGCCTGCCACCACGCGGTGCACGCCATGGGCTGCCCCCGCGTGCACACCAGCATGAAATGAAGTACGCGCACCGACAAAGAGCAGACCCTGGAGGACAAGGTGAAGCACGGAAGCATGAGCGAGGTTTCTAAGCTCCTTGCTTGCCTTGCAGGTCTGTGCCAAGCTGGTTTTTAAAGATGATGATTTCTTTTCAGTCGGACAACGACATTCATCGTGAGCTTTCTGTTCGGTGCCATAAGGTTCAGGCGCATCCGTTTTTGCAAAGGTTAGCGACGTGCAGCTTGGCTCCAGATCTGCTGGCAAGCCTGTGCCGCCAGAAGCTAACGATTACCAATTCCTTCATGCCGGCATTGTGCCGCGCACGAGAAATGGCAGAAATGGCCGGCAAAAAAGAGTTGGCCATGGCCCTGCAGGTCAATATTGCGGACGAAAGGGGTGTAGATCCGACGACAGGCCAACCGACTGAGTTGGGCGCTCATTC
>CAIKWV010000420.1 GCA_903831165.1 uncultured cyanobacterium | reverse complement strand
CGCTCGGCGGCCTGGGGCAGGCCCACGGCCACATGGCGGCAGAGGCGCCCCAGCAGCCGGGTCACCTTGCCGGGGATGGCATTGCTCTCGTGCAGCACCATTGGCGCGCCGCACCAGCGGGCGGCCAGGATCGTCGGTGCGGCGATGTAGCCGCCGCTGCTGAACACCGCATCCACCTGCTCGCGCCGGATCAGGCGCCGCACCACCCCGGTGGCGGCCAGCAGCTGCACCAGGTTCCAGAGCTTGCGCAGCCCCTTGCCCTGCAGGCCACCGGCTCGCACGGTGTGCAGCGGATAGCGGGCCGGCACCAGCTCGGTTTCCAGCCGGTCCGGCACCCCCAGCCACAACACCCGCCAACCTGCGGGCAGGGCATCGGCCACCGCCAGGGCCGGGAACAGATGACCGCCGGTGCCGCTGGCGGCGATCAGAAGCGTCGGCATGGGGTCGGCCGGGTGGCGGCGGGGACGAGCGCGCCTAACTTAAAAGCCAGGTTCCGGGGCGGACAGCGTCTGTTCGTGTCCCGGCTCCGTCCGCGTCCCCCCATTCGCACTCCCCCCTCACCCCGTCATGCCCGTGCTTCGCAGCCTGTCCCGCATGGTGCGCCAGGCGCTGCTGTCCAGCCTGGTGGCGACCACCGCGCTGGTGGGTTCGGGCCTGGGGCTGCCGGCGTCGGTGCGGGCCGCCGCTCCAGGTGCGTCCCCCTCCGCTGCCCAGCTGCAGGCCCTGGAGAACGCGCTCAACGGCTCCGATGCGGCGGCGCTGCGGGCCCAGCTCAGCACCGGTCCCGGCGTGGATCCCGGCCTGCTTGAGCGTCGCTGGACGACCCTGCGCCAGCAATTCGCCAATGCCCGTTGGCACCTGAGTCCTGGAGCGCCCGATCGCGACGGTCAGCCCACCGTCAATCTGCGGGTCACGGCCACCCGGATGCAGGGCAGCGTCAGCTTCCAGCTGGTGGCCGATCAGCTGTTGGTTCTCCACAGTGACGGGCGCGTGATCAACGGCGAGACCCTGCTGAAGGAGCAGTCGATCCTGCGCAGTGGCGATGCCGCATTGCCGGTGAGCCTGCTGATCCCTGATGTGGTCCTCACCGGCCAGCGCTACGACGTTGACGTGATCTTTGATGAGCCCCTGGACGGGGCGCTGGCGGCCGGGGGCCTGCTGGCCCTCACCCCCCAGCAGGTTGCCGCGATGGAGAGCCCCAGCCTCGATCTGGCGGCCCTCGGCGGCGGCGGTCTGTTCAAGACCGTCCAGGCGCCCTACACGCCCGGCTCCCAGACCTGGGCTGTGCTGCTGGTCCATCCCAAGGGGGTGATCACCGCCACCAAGCGGGTGCGGGTGGTGGCCGACAAGGCCTTGCTCAAACCCTGATGGTCACGGGGCGTCCCCATCGGATCTGGGTGGTGGATGACGACCCTGAACTGCGGCGCATGCTGGCCACCTATCTGGGCGAGCAGGGCTTTGCGGTGCGCTGCCTGGAGGGGGGCGCCCAGTTGCTGGCCCGGCTGGAGGGGCGCCTGGGGCCGGAGCGGCCCGATCTGCTGGTGCTCGATCTGATGCTGCCCGGCGACGACGGCCTCACCCTGCTGCGGCGCCTGCGCGATGGCGGCGATGACCTGCCGGTGCTGATGCTCACCGCCCGGGCCGATGGCGTCGATCGCATCATCGGCCTGGAGCAGGGCGCCGACGACTACCTGGCCAAGCCGTTTCTGCCCCGGGAACTGACGGCCCGCATCGAGGCGGTGCTGCGCCGCCGTGGCCGCTCCCCCAGCGGCAGCCCCCTGCCCGAGGGCCAGCCCGTGTGCTTCGGCAGCTGCCGGTTCGATCCCGCCAGCCGCACGCTGGAGCGTGATGGGGCGGCGGTGACGATCACCTCCGGCGAGTTCTCCCTGCTGGCGGTGTTCGTGCAGCATCCCCAGCGGCCCCTGTCGCGGCAACGGCTGGTGGAGCTGGCCCGCGGCCCGGGCAGTGACACCGACAGCCGCAGCATGGATGTGCAGGTGTCGCGGCTGCGGCGTCTGATCGAGCCCGATCCGGCCCGGCCCCGGTATCTGCAGACGGTATGGGGCTACGGCTATGTGTTCGTGCCCGACGGACGGCCCCGTGCCGCCTGAGGCGGCCCCGACCGTGCCGGCTGGCCGCGGCGGCCGGCGCCATGGGCTGCTGTACCTGGCCGTCGCCCTGGGGACCACGGCCCTGAGCCTGTTGCTGCTGCAGCTGCTGATCGGACGACGCCTGGCCGAGCAGCAGCTGCAGCAGCTCAGCACCCAGGTGACCGCCAATGTGGTGCTGGCGGAGGTGGCGCTGGAGCGCTTCAGCCCGCCGGTGCTGGCCCAGCTCAGTGGGCTGCGGCTGGCGGTGGGGCCGGGGCCGGAGGCCGGCTGGCTGGCCAGCCCCGCAGGCTCGCCGGATCGCCGTCTGAGGCTCCAGGCCCGTTGGCTGCGCACGGAACTCTGTCGCCATCTGCCGCGCTGCCCGGTGGTCTGGCCCAGTCGCATCGGCCCCCGCGGCGTCTGGGTCGAGCTGGGCTCTCCGCTGGAAACCGTCTGGTTGTTTGCGCCGCTGCCCTCGCTGCGGGGCTGGCCGCCGGATCCGCGCCTGCTCTCGCTGGCCCTGGTGGTGGGCGGGCTGATGACGGGTCTGCTGTATCTGGCGGTGGAGGTGCAGCGGCCGCTGCGCCAGCTGGAGCAGGCCCTCGGGGCGGTGGGGCTGGAGGAACGGCCCGCGGCGGTTCCCGCCCGGGGTGCCGCCGCCGTGCGGCAGCTGACGCAACACTTCAACGCCATGCTGGCGCGCCTGGAACGGGCCAGCCGGGAGCGCAGCACGATGCTGGCCGGCATCGCCCATGATTTGCGGGCGCCCCTCACCCGCCTGCGCCTGCGCCAGGACTGGGCCGGCGCCGAAGCCGATCTGCGGGCGCTGGAGCGCATCACCCGCCAGTTTCTGTTGTTCGCCGGGGCGGAGCAGGAGGTGCCCCTGCTGGTGCCGCTCGAGCAGCTGGTGGCGGAGGCGGCGGCGGTGGTGGGCGAGGCGGCGCTGACGATGGAGCTGGAGCCGATGCAGCGTTGTGTGCGGCCGATCGCCATCAGCCGGGCTGTGACCAACCTGCTGGAGAACGCCATGGCTCACGGCGTTCCGCCTCTGGTTCTGGTGTTGCGGGCTCGCGGCGACGAAGGCTTTGAGATTCAGGTCTGGGATCGGGGTGCGGGCATCGCCGCCGAGCAGTGGGCCGGCGCCCTGGCCCCGTTTCAACGGCTCGATCCGGCCCGCGGCGGCCAGGAGGGGCACTGCGGCCTCGGCCTGGCGATTGCCGAGCGGATCGCCCGCGACCACGGCGGCGGCCTGGTCAGGCTGACGGAGGCTGACGCGGGCGCTGCTCCGGGCTCCTCTGCCGGGGGCCTGGGCTTCGGCGTAGGCCTGCGGGGCCGATCCCTGCCCTGCACCTGAGGGGAGGGCGGCAGTCACATCCGCTCACATGTCGGCGGCGGAGAGTTGGATTCCGGTCAGATCTGCGCCCCAGAGTGAGGGGGTTGATCCGGCGCCAGCGGCGCTTGCCTCCATGTCCCGTTTCCGATCCCCTGGTCTGCACCTGTTTTCGCGCCTGAGCGCCGCCGTCCTGGTGGCCGGCCTGGGCAGCTCGGCCCTGGCCCTGCCGGTGGCCGCCCTGGCCCAGCCGGTGGGGCAGCCCGGCAAGAACCGGCCAACGCAGGCCCAGATGGACAAGATCTTCCCCGAGTTCCGCACCCTGCAACTCCAGGATCGCCGCGCCCGCATCGCCACCATGCAGACCGCCGAGCGCTGCATTCAGGCGGCCGCCAGTTCCACAGCGCTGAAGGCCTGCATGAAGCAGGAGCGCACGGCTGCCATGGCCCAGCGTCAGCAGCACTTCAGCGCCCTGCGCCAGCTGTTTGAGCGCAATGGTCTGCCCGTGCCCGAGATGGGCCGGGGCGGCCGCTGGAACAATCCCGGAACACCGGGAGCACCGGGAGCACCGGGCGGCAGCGGCACCCCCGGCGCCGGCGCCGGCCTGCCCCTGTAAGGGGACAGAGCCACTTGTCGGCGGGGCAGGGCGAGCTGATGGATCCGACGGGAGCTGGGCCGGCCGGCCTGCAGGGGCTGGTCGTGGCTCCCTCGGATACCAACGGTTGGGGTGCCAGGTCGCCGCAAGACCAGGTCACACCCTCTGCTTTCCAGCGCCGGGATTGCGCTCCAGCCCCGCGATGGGTCTTGTGCATCGCCAAGGTGGTGGTTTTGGTGGCTGCAGCGCGTTGCAACGGGGCCGGTCCGCTGCCCTTTCGGTTCCTCTGAGCGGCAATCCATCGCGAGCGGTCGTCAGGCCTGGAGTGCGATCCAGATGAGATCGTGCGCAGAGCTGCTCAGGTGTTGGCACAGGGCCGTACATGGGCGAAGCCCGGCGGGGGCGGAACCGGTGCCGTGCCCGCAAGCCATGTCCTGATCCTGGAGGGCAGCAGATGGCGGGAATGCCGCTGATAGCCTCGCCTGGAATGGGCTGATCAGGAGTCAACAGCATGCTGCCATCGCGCCATTTCGGTGATCTCAAGCCCGAATCATGGCTGGGTCTTCTTGATGCAACATATGCCATCATTCTGACATTGATGGTGATCGAGTTGCCTGCTTTGGTGACTGATCTGATCGATCACTTTCGGCAGCATCACGATAGCCTGAGTCTCCTGATTCGCTTGCTGTGCGTCCACGTGCTGGGTTACGTGGCGATGTTCATGATTGTCTATGAGATCTGGTCGATCCATCGCTCGATCCTGACCATCTCCCAGCCCAGTCGGCATAGGACCATCTTTGCGGGCGCGATTCTGGCGGTCGCTTCGTTCATGCCGCCCCTGGTGCAGATGGCAAATGGTTATCGCCAAGCTTATATTCTTTCTGGGGATCAGCAGGACAGGGCGGTGATCGAAGTCATCCGTGTCTTTGTTTATCTGGCGCTCCTGTTGATTTATTTTTTGCTACAACTCTCGGCCAGGCGCTCGCTGCTGCGAATCGAGGAAGGGGGTTCGGCGGAGGCCGACCATGACCTGCATTCGCTGATCTCGGTGGCGCGCAATCGCGGTATTTTGGTGGTAGTAGTTTATCTGTTTTCCTTGGTCTTTCCTCTCGGCGGTCCATTCTATCTGGTTTCTTTTGCCCTGCTGGCCTATTTCGGCGCTGACCTTCTCCGTCTGGGCCGTCGCTGCCTGCTTCCCCGGTCAGGGTCTCGCTGAGCCTGTTGCTATGCCTGGGATGCTCCTACGCTGATCGGGTCCTGGCTGATCCCGCCGCTGCTCCTGCCCGCGCATGCGTTCTGCTCCCCTCCGTTCCGCAGGCCACGGTCTGCTCCCAGCCCTCGCTGTCTCGGCCACGTTGTCCTTGGCTGGCCTGCTGACTGTTGCCCCGGCCCGAGCTGGGGAGGTGTGCACGTTTCTGACGCCGATCGGTGACAGTGGCAGTTCACCGATCGTCAGCAAGTCGGTGGGGGCTCCCAAGGTCACCCCCTTCGGCATGGCGCTGGGTCGCACCAATTGGAACACCGACTTCGCCGTCAGCCAGCCCTACAGCAACTACAAATTCTTCTTCACGGCCAACTCGTCCGATCCCAAGGCCAAGTACCCGATTCAGGCCTACATGAAGTTCACCGATGGCACCAGCCTGCAGGTGGTCAATGAATCCATGAATCCACCGAGCGGTACGGGACGGATGTTCGGGCCTTTCTCGGCTGTTCCAGGCAAGCAAGCCAGCCAGATGAACTTCAAGGTGGGCACCAGCGCCGA
The DNA here is from genome assembly GCA_903831165.1 of uncultured cyanobacterium. Classification (GTDB taxonomy): domain Bacteria; phylum Cyanobacteriota; class Cyanobacteriia; order PCC-6307; family Cyanobiaceae; genus Cyanobium. The sequence continues at coordinate 3,011 of CAIKWV010000420.1, read as the reverse complement.
TCCGGGAGCTGTCGGTTTCAGCTATCGCATTTCGGTGCAGGGTTGCATGGACTGATCCACCAGCGCCCTGAACGGCAGAAGCAACGGACCCCACGGGTCCCGCTGAGGTCGCCTCGCCCCCAGCTCCGGTTCGGCCCGGATCAGGGGGCCTTCAATGTCGGGCAACTGGCGCCGTTGAAATGTTTGGCGATGCGCTTGTTGCCTTCGCTGTAGATCTTGCGGGCTTTGTTGAGGTCGCCGCTGGCCTGGGCCATGTTCAGTTTCGTGGCGAACTTTTGGCAGGCCTCATCCAGGCTCATGCTCCGGGCGGCAGGTGCCTGCAGCAGCAGGGGCAGCAGCGTGGTCCCCAGCAAGGCGGCGGAGATGGGGGACAACTGGACTCGATTCATGGCTGCATGGAAGGGGATGGTGAGAACGGGGCCGGCGGCGATGGTGGGAGCCGGCCATGGGGCACGGCGATTCAGCTGCGGCGGCCCAGCAGCAGGTTCATGGCGCGGCCCACCAGTTCCATTCGGCTCTTCACCCCCAGCTTGCGGCGCACCGTCTTGCCGTAGGTGCGGGCCGTCTCGTAGGTGAGCTGGAGTTGTTCGGAGATCTGGCGATCGGAGTATCCCTGGATGATCAGGTTCAGGATCTCCACTTCCCTGGGTGTGAGGCGCACGGCTGGATCCTCCTGGTCTCCCCCCTGTTCGAGCAGGAGGCGTTCAGCTTCCGTCGAGAGGTACGTCTTGCCCATGCAGGCGGCAATGATGGCCTGGACCAGGCTGGCGCTGGGTGTGCCGATGTCGGTGTTGCAGACAATGCCCTCGATCTTCAGGGCGCGGGCCTGGCGCACATCGGGGCTGGGACTCTGCATCACCATCATCACCTTCAGATCAGGCACCTGGGCCCTGGCCCGACGCACCAGGGAAAAGCCGTTGCCCTGCTCCAGCAGATCTGAGCAGATCAGCATGCCGGGCCTTTCGTTAACGATGTAATTCAGGGCGGCATCTTCGCCGCTGACGGCCCCAACCACCAGGTTGGATCGACGCACGAGTGTGCAAAAAAAAGCCAGGGAGAGGCGTGGCGCGATCGCAAACACGAACTTCAACCGCATGTCACTCGACAACAGCCAGGACACCGCCATGCGGCGATTGGGTTCGAGGATTTCTTTGAACCGGCTGGTGAAATCGACGCTGTCCGGCTGCTCAGGTGTGGCCATCAGCTCCGTCCCCGAGTCCCGATGACAGGGTCGTGGATGCGGGAGGACCGGCGCAACTCCTGCGCCACCAGGCCGGTGCCCAGCAGGGTGAGGGCCAGCACCAGACCATGCAGCCAATTGGGTTCGTGCACCAGATCCCAGGCCTCGAGGGGCAACATCATCAAGAACACCACCAGCAACATCCGTTCCCCCCAGGGGCGCTGCCGCAGGCTGGCCAGGGAGGCCACCGTGATCAGCACGGCAAACAGGAGCGCGGCGATCGCCGTGATCTGCAGGCGCGTTTGGCCCATGCCCATGGCCTGGTGGGCCAGGGCCGCCAGCACAAGGCGATGACCCGCCCCCAGCCGATCCGCCAGCTCCGGCAACTGCTGGTAGTGGCGGAACCCCGCCAGGGACAGCAGGGCTGCAACGAACAGCACCCCGGCTTCCACCAGTTTCTTGAACACCACCAGCTTCAGCAGCAGCGGGGGGGATCCGGAGGACGGTCTCATGGCTGCACGCGGCCGAAAGCGGTGGGGGGTGGGAGTCGTTCCGGGAACGGTGCTGCATCACTGCTGTCGTCTGCAGCGTAGGCAGAAGCGTCAGGTGCTGGATTCCCCGCCGGCCTGGGGCCCAGCCAGCCCTTGATGACCCAGAACGCTCCCTCACTCCCGCTCCTGTGCCGTCCCGTGGGGAGTCAGCCGGGGCGCACGCCACGGTGAGTCGATGGCGTCGGCTGCTTCTGTGGCTTGACCTGGCTCATCAGGTGCCGGCATGCGAGCTTCTGCAGGCAGCGAGGGACCTCAGCCGCCCAGGGACTGCGCCTGGGAAGTCCAGCCTGGGAACGGGATCAGCGATCCGGCTCCATGGGCATCACAGGAGCCTGGAGGGTCGGCGCCAGCTCAGCTCGATCTGCTCAGGCCAGGGCGTGGAACCTGCCCTCACGCCGTCATCGGCTCCTCGACCCTGCTGGGCGCTGCTCCTGGGCCAAGGCGGCGATGCCGCGCAGCAGCGGCCAGCCGCCCCGCCCCCGATCCCGGCCCAAAAAAAAGGACTCCCTTGCGGAAGTCCTGGCAGAATTCGGGCAGGGCCCCGGCTGGGCCGTCGCTCCTGATCTGCAAATCAGGTCAGGCCTGATCAGGCCTCATTCAGGGCCGCCACACCCGGCAGCACCTTGCCTTCGAGCAGCTCCAGGCTGGCGCCGCCGCCGGTGGAGATGTGGCTCATCTTCTCGGCCACGCCCACCTTTTCAACGGCCGCCACCGAATCACCGCCGCCGATGATCGTGGTGGTTCCGGTTGCACTCAGATCGGCCAGGGTGTGGGCGATCGCGTTGGTGCCGGCGGCGAACTTATCGAACTCGAACACACCCATCGGGCCATTCCAGATCACGGTCTTGCAGTCGGCCAGAGCGTCCTGGAACACCTTGATCGAATCGGGGCCGATGTCGAGGCCCATCCAGCCGTCGGGAATGGCTTCCACCTTGGCGATCTGGCTATTGGCGTCGGGGGCGAAGTTGTCCGCCAGCACCACATCGGTGGGCAGCAGGAATTGGACTCCCTTGGCGGCCGCCTTGGCCTCCAGTTCCTTGGCCAGTTCCAGCTTGTCCTCTTCCACCAGGCTCTTGCCCACCGCCAGGCCGCGGGCTTTGTAGAAGGTGAAGATCATGCCGCCGCCGATCAGGATCTTGTCGCACTTGTCGATCAGAGCCTCCAGCACGCCGATCTTGCTGCTCACCTTGGAGCCGCCGACGATCGCCGCCAGGGGACGCTTGGGCTCATCGATGGCGCCCTGCAGGTACTGCAGTTCCTTCTCCATCAGCAGCCCGGCG
>CAIKWV010000419.1 GCA_903831165.1 uncultured cyanobacterium | reverse complement strand
CAGGAGGCGGCCGCTGCTTTTGCCACCTGGTTGGCTGCCCCCGCCGATGGCACCCCGTTCGTGCTCAGCGGCTATGCGGGCACGGGCAAGACCTTCCTCTCCACCCGTCTGCTGCAGCAGGTGGAGGCCAGCGGCCTCTGCTGGACCGTGGTCGCCCCCACCCACAAGGCCGTCGGCGTGCTGCGGCGCCAGCTGGAGCTGGTGGGTCTGCAGCCCACCTGGTATCCCTCCACCATTCACCGGCTGCTGCGGCTCAAGCTGAAGCGCCAGGGGGATCTGGAGCGCTGTGAGGAGACGGAGCAGACGGCGATGGCCCTGGAGCACCTCGGCCTGGTGCTGATCGATGAGGCCTCGATGGTCGACAGCGCCCTGCTGGAGATCGCCCTGCGCTGCGCCCATCCCTTCCGCAGCCGGCTGGTGTTCGTCGGCGATCCGGCCCAGCTGCCGCCGGTGGGCGAGGCCGTCAGCCCGGTGTTCGCCCTGGGCCGGGTGATGCGGGCCGATCTGCGCCAGGTGGTGCGCCATCAGGGGCCGGTGCTGCGCCTGGCCACCGGCCTGCGCCAGGGGGATCTGCCCTGCCGCCGCCCGCCCGCCCTGGCGCCGCTGCGCACCGAGGAGGGCATGGTCTGCTCCCTCGATCGCTCCGAGTGGCTGCTGGCGGCCCAGGCGGCCCTGCGGCGCAGCAGCGAAACCGACAATCCCGATCTGGCCCGCATCCTCTGCTACACCAACCGCTCGTTGGAGCAGCTGGTGCCGATCGCCCGCCGCGCCCTGCACGGCGCGATGGCCGATCAGCTGCCCGTGTTGCCCGGCGAGGTGCTGATCACCCGCTCGGCGGTGATGGCGCCCGCCTGCCGCGAGGGGGCCGAGGCCGCTGAGGAGCCCGACATGGTGCTGGGCTCGAACCGGGAGCTGGTGGTGCGCGACGTGCGGCCGGAGCGCTGTGATCTGGCCGAATTCGGGGTGGCCTTCGGCGCTCTGGAGGGACTGGGGGCGCCGGTGATCGACACGCTCACCGCCAGCGTGGAGGCGGGTGAGACCCAGCTGGCCCTGCGGCTGCTGCCGCCGCTCGGCAGTGCGGCCCGATCCAGCCTGGAGGCGGTGCTGCAGGGGCTGCGCCAGCAGGCCCGCGAGGCCGGCAAGCGCGATGGCCGTGCCCTCTGGCGCCGGTATTTCCTGCTGCGCGATGCCTTCGCTTCCCTGGGGCCGGCGGCGGTGCTGACGGTGCATCGCAGCCAGGGCAGCACCTTCGGTGAGGTGTTCGTCGATGCCGATGTGTTCTGGCCCAAGGACGACACCCTGCGCCGCCAGCTCGTCTACGTGGCCGTCAGCCGCGCCAGCCAGGCGGTGACCCTGATGGCCGGTCCTGGCCAGGCGCGTGATGTGCAGCTGTGGGAGGGCTGGTTGCGGGATGGCGAAGCGGCGGACCAACGCGGTCGAGACCTGTTGTCTGGCCGTCACTGAGCCTGAAATCGCTCCGCCGGATCGCGTCGGGGAGCGGCACTGTGGCATTGGGCTCATCGTGGCCTGACCCTGGGCTCCGGGTTGCCTCCGCCGGGTTCAGGCATGGCTTGGGCGGGATCAGGGGGTGCAGGTCTGCAGATTTGCAGGATTTGCCAGTTCTTGCGTCGTTGGCCCGATGAGCGTTGCGGATTGAGTTATGGTCTGGCCTGGCAAAAGGGGATGGGGATCTGAACGTGCGCCTGGGTGTTGATGTGATCGGTGCTGTTCCTTCCCTCAATGTCCAGGTGAGCAACCGTGCTCTGGTCCAGGGGGCTCGATTTTGGGTCGATGCCTCGGGTCATGATCGCTCGGTTGATCATGTTTCCAGTGACGGATTATCTGAGGCTGTTTCCGTCGCCGTGGCTGGCTATGGTATAAACATTGCGGGCAAAGATGCGGCCTCTGTGAACCCTGCGACCGGCAGCCAGGGGGCGGATCGCTGGACATGGATTGCCCTTGCAGGGTTTGCCCCTGCAGCAGTTGCATCTGCTGCAGATGCAACTGAAGTAGGCGCCCCTGCAGCTTTGGGTGCGCTGAGCCAGGTCCAGGCGGCTCCGGCTGCAGCGCTTGCTTCAGGCTCCGCTCCTTCCCCGTTGGAGGGTCCCCTCCCCTGGCTGCTGGGTCTGGGGCTTGGATTGCTGCTGGCCTGGTGCTGGCTCAAGCTGTGCACCCGCTCCAGCGCCAGGTT
>CAIKWV010000418.1 GCA_903831165.1 uncultured cyanobacterium | reverse complement strand
TGCTTTGGTTCCACCCTTGCGGCCCGGTCCCTTGGCCATGGCCTCCCCCCGGTCTGCGCACTGTTCCCCGACCCTAGGCAGGGGCCGGTACCCTCCACCCATGGCGATCATTTCTTCAGGAGCTGCCATTCCGCCGGGAGGGCGCCGGCGACCGGGAACCTCCGGCGTCGTTGCTGAGACGGTTCCGGGCGCCATGCCAATCCATGAGCCCCGGCTCATGGATCCGAGTGCATCGGCTGAGGAACCGCTGCCGGGGGAGCGCAGCGACAGCCCCGGCCGCGAAGACACCCTCCGCCCCCGTCGTTTTGCTGATTACATCGGCCAGAGCGAGCTCAAGCAGGTGCTGGGCATCGCCGTGACGGCCACCCGCAGCCGTGGCGAGCCGTTGGATCATGTGCTGCTGCACGGTCCGCCGGGTCTGGGCAAGACCACCATGGCCCTGGTGCTGGCCGAAGAACTGGGCGTGCGTTGCCGCATCACCAGCGCCCCGGCCCTGGAGCGGCCCCGCGACATCATCGGGCTGCTGGTGAACCTCCAGGCCCACGAGGTGCTGTTCATCGACGAGATCCACCGGCTCAATCGGGTCGCCGAGGAGCTGCTCTATCCGGCGATGGAGGACTACCGGCTTGATCTCACCGTGGGCAAGGGCACCACGGCCCGCACCCGCAGCCTGCCGATCGCTCCCCTCCCCCTGGTGGGCGCCACCACCCGGGCCGGGGCGCTCAGGTCGCCGCTGCGGGATCGCTTCGGCCTGGTGCAGCGGTTGGAGTTCTACGAACTGGAGGATCTGCAGGCGATCGTCGAGCGGGCCGCCGGCCTGTTGCGGTTGCAACTGGAGGCCGACGCCGCCCTGGAGGTGGCGCGCCGTTGCCGGGGCACTCCTCGCATCGCCAATCGCCTGTTGCGACGGGTGCGGGATGTGGCCTCGGTCCAGGGCCAGGAGCGCATCGGCCCCGAACTGGTGCACGAGGCCCTGAGCCTGCATCGGGTCGATGGCCGCGGGCTGGATGCCAGCGATCGGCGCCTGTTGACTTTGATGCTGGAGGGCTATGGCGGCGGGCCCGTGGGGCTGGAGACCCTGGCCGCCGGCCTGGGCGAAGATCCCGCCACGCTCGAGGCGGTGATCGAGCCCTTTCTGTTGCAGCAGGGCCTGCTGCAGCGCACCTCCCGGGGGCGGCTGGTCACCCCGGCCGGTCGTTCCCATCTCGGCTGGCCCGCCCAGCAGGCGGCATGAACGGCCAAGCTCCTGGGTTTCCGAGTCGGACCTGGCTGGCCGCAGTCCTGGCGGTGGTGGGTGCCGTGGCTCTGCTGCTGGCCCCGGACGTCGCCCTGGCCCAGGGGCTGGGGGCTCAGCCGGCGCTGAACCAGGTCAGCGGCAGCCCCACGGCGCTGAGCGTCGCCTCTGTGCCCACGGTCTCCGTCGCCGCATTGGAACGGGCGCCATCGCGCTCCGATTTGTCCCGTGTTCTTGCGAGCCCGGTTCTGGCTCAGATCGACCAGCAGCCTCAGGACAGCTCCGCTCCGCCGCGTTCCGAGGGCCCATCCACCAGCCCATCCCCCCGGCAGCCCGGCAGCGATCTGCCCCTGCCGCAACTCTTTGATCAGGCCCTGACCGCCAGCCGCGACGGCCG
>CAIKWV010000417.1 GCA_903831165.1 uncultured cyanobacterium | reverse complement strand
TCAATGGCACCACCAACTACATCCTCAGCCGCATGGCCGATGAGGGGGCGGCCTACGCCGAGGTGCTGGCCGACGCCCAGCGGCTGGGCTACGCCGAGGCCGATCCGGCCGCCGATGTGCAGGGCGGCGACGCCGCCGACAAGATCGCGATCCTGGCGGGCCTGGCCTATGGCGGTCCGGTCTCCAGGGCCGGCATCGCCACCGAAGGCATCGACCGCCTCGATGCCCGCGATGTGGCCTATGCGGCCCAGCTGGGCTTTGTGGTCAAGCTGGTGGCCACCGCCGAGCGCCTGGGTGATGGCGGTGATGCCGCCAGCGAGGCCATCCCCCTGGATGTGCGCGTCCACCCGACCCTGCTGCCCAAACAACACCCGCTGGCGGGGGTGCATGGGGTCAACAACGCGATCCTGGTCGAAGGCGATCCGGTCGGCCAGGTGATGTTCTACGGCCCGGGCGCCGGCGCCGGTCCCACGGCCTCGGCGGTGGTGGCCGACATCCTCAACATCGCCGGCATCCGCCAGGTGGGTGGCTCCGAGGCGGGCCTGGATCCGCTGTTGGCGGCCAGCAGCTGGCGCCGCTGCGAGCTGGTGGATGGCTCCACGACGCGCCACCGCAACTACGTGCGCCTGCACACCCGCGACGAGGCGGGCGTGATCGGTCGCATCGGTTCCTGCTTTGGTGAGGCGGGGGTGTCGATTCAGTCGATCGTGCAATTCCAGGCCCGAGAAGGCGAAGCCGGGGCTGACGGCGCGCCCGGCACCGGCGCCAGCGCTGAAATCGTGGTCATCACCCACCAGGTGCAGGAATCCCATTTCCGCCAGGCCCTGGCGGCGATCGAAAACCTCAGTGACGTGACCTCGGTGGCCGCCTGTCTGCGCACGCTGTAGGGCTGCGCGCTGGGGAAACCCACGGCTCAGAGGCTGAAGGCCCACAGGCTCAAGGCTCACAACTCAGCGAGCGTTTCGCAGAACAACCGCCTGAGCTGGCCCGCTCCAGCCCCTGTTGATCACGCCAATCAGCAGCACTGATCGCAACCGACTGGCGCCGCAGCGCTCCCTTGGGGCAAAGTGGAAGAAATGCTGAACATCCCCATTCCGTCTCAGCGGTCCAGCCCGTTCCCCGGGCCACGCTGGTTCGCCTCGGCCACGGCAAGCCGTTGGACGCGCCCGAGCCAGAACCGCAGGATCCGGCGAGGTCATCCAGCTTTCGGCGCCCGGTCCGGCTCCCCGTTCAACGCACAGCCGATCGAGGCGAGCGGCGGGAACTGGATCGATCCCGCCATGCCGGTTGATCCCGTGGACTCAATTCCTGTCGTGATCCGAACACCAGTCCCGGCTTTTGTATCGCCTCGAACTTTTGCGCCCAAGGCTTGCCGAGAGCCTTGGCGCACTCCCGAGCAGCCCCTCGCTGATCCACGAACCCAGTCCCGGGCCTGAGCTGCAGCAGGCCCCGAACTCGCCTCGCTCCGGTCCCATCCCCGACATTCCTTCACCCTTTCTGTTTCCGATTCCCAACACCACCGCCACTGCCCACCGCACTTCCATGACGCGCTCCACCCCCCGCCTTCACCAGGGCGACTGCATCCAGCTCCCCGATGGGGGCGAGGACGGGCAGCTGTATCAGGTCATCGGCGTCGATGACCGCGGCGATCGCTGCTGGCTGCGGGCTTGGCCCCTGGCCCGCCATGGCTCGCCGGTGTTTGAGGTCTCCCTGCGACAACTTCAGACAGCGGCGCACCGCCGTCCCCACAGCGCCACCTGCCGGTCTTGAATGGGTCCGCCCCGAGCCTCTGGGATTGCCTCCGTTCGTGGGCCAGCGTGATTTCCCTAGGGGCCTCGGCCAGCTCTGCGGTCGTTTCGGCCATGGCTCCCCCCATCGGCAAAGGTCCTGGCCGGGGCTTGTTCTGCTGCAGCGGCTGGTGCTTCAGCTCTTGAGCACCCAGTCGCGCTGGCTTCAGGCCCCTGCCCCGCAGCGCCCAGCCCGGCCGCGACTGGCCCTGATGCTGGCCAGCCTGCTGCTGCTGCCTGCGCTTGCGGCCTGCCAGCCCCGCCGGCCCGCAGGCGTCCTGATCGTGGCCACCAAGAGCCGCATCGATTCCCTCGATCCCGCCGCCGCCTCGCGGGTGGGGATCATGCAGGTGCTCAGCGCCCTTGGCGATCCCCTTTACGCCATCAGCGCCGATGGCCGCATCGAACCGCGGCTGGCCACCGCCCTGCCCCAGCTCAGCGCCGATGGTCTCAAGGCCCGCATCCCCTTGCGCCCGGGGGTGCTGTTCCACGACGGCACGCCGTTCAACGCCGAGGCGATGGTGTTCTCGCTGCGGCGCTTTCTGGCGATCGGCACCCTCGGCTTCCAGCTGAGCGACCGGGTGAAGGCCGTGCGGGCCAGCGGCCCCCTGGAGATCGAACTGGAGCTGAAGCAGCCCTTCAGCCCCCTGCCGCGGCTGCTGAGCGCCATCTTCCTGACCCCCGTCTCCCCCACGGCCTACCGGGCCTACCGCGACAAACCGCTGGCGGAACGTTTCGTCGGCACTGGCCCCTACCAGCTCAGCTTCTTCAGTCCCCAGCAGCAGCGCCTCAGCCCCTGGCCCCGCTACTGGGGTTCCAGGCCCCGCAACGGTGGCCTCTCCCTGGTCACCCTCAGCAACTCCACCGCCCTGTTCGGGGCCCTGCGCAGCGGCGAGGTGGACCTGCTGCTCTCCAGCGGCCTGGAGATCGACCACCAGCGGGCCCTGCACCGCGATGCCCAGGCTGGCCGGCTGCGGGAGGCCGTGGGGCCGGCGATGGAGATCGGCTTCCTGTCGCTGCTCAGCGACCAGCCACCGCTGGATTCAGCGGTCCTGCGCCAGGCGATCGCCTACAGCCTTGATC
>CAIKWV010000416.1 GCA_903831165.1 uncultured cyanobacterium | reverse complement strand
GAACAGCAGCGCATCATGAAGCAGGGTGGCAAGATCCTCAAGGTGGAGTTGGCCACTGGCCGCCGCCAGCAGAGTTGCGGCAACTGATCGGCTGGCAATGGCCCTTTGCCTGCGGCAAGTCACAGCACAGCTCAGATCCATTCTGCTCGGACCTTGATCCGTCAATCTGCCCGGCTCTGCCGGGCTTTTTATTGAGGTTCCATAGGGTGCCTGTCAGCGAAGATCTGCACAGCCAGGCGTCTGCTCTGATGAGGAACGAAGACTGATGTTCCCGCATTGGCTGCCATTTCTTGGTGGGCAGTGATCCAGGCTCCAGGCCTTCCCTCGTCCTGGTGCCCGCAAAACCGCCTCCCACAGGCATTGATCGCCAGACCAGTTGGACCGTATGGGTGACCATTCTTTCCTGCCCCGCCTTCTTATCGGTTTCGGAATCGCCCTGCTGCCACAGATTGCCGTGGCCGAGCCGGCGACAGGCCTGGAGGTGATCCTGATGCGCCATGCGGACAAGGACGTCAGCCGCGGCGACTACAACCTGTCCCCTGCCGGTTTCATCCGCGCGATCGCGCTGGCCCGGCTGATTCCCGCTTGCCTGGGAGCACCCACCGGAATCCGCACCTATTCCCTGGATCCCCAGACCAGCAAGAACGCCCGCAGCTATCAGAGCGCCGTGCCGCTGGCGGTGGTGACAGGGGTGCCGATCCAGGTCGCCGTCAATTCCGCGGAAAAGTCCTTCGAGATCGGTCGCGAACTGCGCCAGCATAAGGGCCCCGCCAGCCAGCGGCTGGTGCTGTTCTGGGAACATCGGCGCATGCCGGAGCTGGCGCGCGGGCTGGGCTGGGAGGGCATGATTCCGATCGGCCCCGAGGATTTCGATCAGCTCTTCGTCTTCCGCTTTGCCAGGCCTGGCGCCCTGCCTGAGGTGCAGTCCTACCGGCAGAGCGCACTGATGCAGGGCAGCTGTTACACCCGAGCCCGATCCCCCTTTCCCGACACCTCGGCCTTCCCCTCCCCCGTTCGCCTCCGATGAGACCCCTGCCACTGGTCATCAGCGCCCTGGCTCTCTTGTCGCTGACGGGAGGCAGAGCCTCAGCCTCCTTGGCAGCGATCGGCCGTGAATCGGCTCGCTCCGCCGGCTCCGACGCCGCCAGCAAAGCTGGCGGAGCGCCGAGCGCCGGGGCCCACGGCTGGCAGGCCAGTGCCCTGAGTCCCGATCCGGCATCGTTGAAGGATTCGAACACCAGCCCAGACGCTGCCCTTACCAGTAGCAGCGCCACAGTGACGGACGATGTCAATCCGTCGAGGGCTGCCGCTGCGCCAGTGGCCTCGCCGGCAGCGGGGCTGCAGCTCGATATGGAGGCGCTGGAGAGGATCACCGGCCAGCCACCGACGCCGCAGAGTGTCGCCGCTCGAGACGATCTGGCGGTCCTGAATTGGCTGCAGCGCCACCGCACACCGCAGATGGTGGCCACCACCTGGTCGACGCTCGGGCGGGATGTGGACCTCTTCTCGCCGGCGCTGGGGGTCGACATGAGCAAGTCAACGCCAAGGGTGGAGCAGGGCCTTGGGGCTTTTCTGGCGCTGGTTGACCAGGCCTGTAATCGGATCAAGGACATCGTGCGGCGGCCGCGCCCCTACTGGAGCCATGCGCACCTGAAGCCCTGCCTGCCGCCGGAGCGGGGCTTCTCCTTCCCCTCCGGCCATTCCACCTGGTATCAGGCGGCCGCCGAGCTGCTCGCCGATCTGCTGCCGGAGCGGCGCGAGCGCCTGCTGACGATCGGCGCCTATGGCGGAGCCAACCGCGTGATGTGCGGCGTGCATTACCCCTCGGATGTGGATGCGGCGCAGCGTTTAGGGCGAGCCGCCGCCGAGCAGATCATCGCCAGCCCGCAATGGCGGCGCTTCCGCGCCGATCCCGCCATCGCAGCCGAACTGCAACGGGTTCGCGATGCCCAGCCGGAGGCCCTGCCGCTGTTGGTGCGCTGATCCGGCGACGGTTCGGCTTCGGATTGCGCTTGCGCTCCACAAACCGACTCGACAAACCAGGGTCCCGCGCGGCTCAATGGGTGATCCGTTACCCCGCGCCCCCAGCCTTGACCCCGACCCGATCGTCCGGCCGCCGTGACAGCGAGGATTCCGGCCCCGCCGGTAAAAGCCTGTTGCCGCTCCCCTGGCAGCTCTGGCCCGCTGAAGCCAGGTTGCTGGTGGGTCTGGTGGCCCTGTGGAGCATCGTCGGCCTGCTGATCCTGACCTCCGCCAGCTGGTTCGTGGCGGACCGGGAAATGGGCGATGCGGCCTATTACCTCAAGCGTCAGTCGATCTGGTTGCTGGCCAGCTGGGGCCTGCTGTGGCTGGCGATCCGCACCAGCATGCGCCGCTGGTTGCACCTCGCCGGCACGGCCCTGCTGATCTCCATGGTGCTGATTGCGGCCACGCTGGTGATCGGCAGCACGGTCAACGGGGCCAGTCGCTGGTTGGTGCTGGGGCCGATTCAGATCCAGCCCACCGAATTGGTGAAGCCCTTTGTGGTGCTGCAGGGGGCGGTGCTGTTCTCCCACTGGCGCCGCATCGGCAACGATCAGAAATTGCTCTGGCTGGCGATCTTCGGCGCCGTGATCCTGCTGATTCTCAAGCAGCCCAACCTCAGCACGGCTGCCCTTCTGGGCCTGTTGCTGTGGCTGATGGCCCTGGCCGGCGGCCTCTCGCTGCCCTTGTTGCTCGGAGCGGCGGGGGCAGGAGCCCTGCTGGGGACCGCCAGCATCATGATCAACGACTATCAGCGGCTGCGGGTCACCTCCTTTCTGAACCCCTGGCGCGATGCCCAGGGCGATGGCTATCAGCTGGTGCAGAGCCTGCTGGCGATCGGCTCGGGCGGCGTCCTCGGTG
>CAIKWV010000415.1 GCA_903831165.1 uncultured cyanobacterium | reverse complement strand
TCCGGGATCAGCTGGCGGTAGTTGGGATAGGTGCCATCCAGGGTGCGGCTGGTCAGCACCTGATCGGCCCAGAGCACCACCACCTGGCCGCGCTCGCAGAACAGGCTGAGCGGTTCGCTGCTGGGGCGGCCACTGAGCAGACGCTCCAGTTCCCGCAGGGAACGGGCCGGCACCGTGACGGCGAAGGGCTCACCGGCCTCCGGCTCCGCCTGAACCGCCGCCACCGGTTCGGTGATGTTGGCCAGCCGCAGCACCGCCAGGCGATGGCCGTCGGTGGCGGCGCACTCCAAACCGTCGTCGTCGAGACGCAGGTGGACGCCGGTAAGCAGCTGCTTGGCCTCATCGCCGCTGCTGGCGAACAGGGTGGCGCGCAACCCCTTGACCAGGGCCTCGGCATCGATGCGGATCGGGGTGCCGCTCTGGACCAGGGGCAGGTCGGGGAAGTCATCGGCGGGCATGCCCCGCATCTGGTAGCTGCCCGAGAGGCTGGTGAGCTCCACCAGCTCTTCGGCATCGCCGCAGCTGAGGGTGATCGGGCTGTCCGAGGACAGGCGGCTGATGATTTCGCCGAACAGACGCGACGGCAGGGTGATGGCGCCACTGCTCTCGACCGCGGCCGGCAGGTTGGTCTGGATGCCGAGATTGAGATCGAAGCCGGTGAGGCTCAGGCGGCCAGTGGCGGCATCGGCCGTGAGCAGCACGTTGGCTAGCACCGGATGGGTCGGGCGTGTCGCCACCGCCCGACTGACCAGCTGAAGGCTGGCGTTGAGTTCGGCCTGGGAGCAGACCAGCTTCATGGGTGGGGATCCTGGCCTGCCCGGGGCGTTGTCATGGGCGGGCCCACGGTTTCACACGCCGGTCAAAAGCGCAACGTCCCGGACCAGGAGCTTGAGCTGTTCTTCTGTTCCAAGAGGTTCAATTTTTAAAAGACAAGACAATCTTCAGCCGTAGTAGGGCCGGGGGAAAACGGCAGAAACAGCCCAGATCGATTGCAGCACCTCAGCAATTGGATCGGCAGGCCTGGGGAAATCAGCGTTGGATTCAGCCCTGAAATCGCGTTTTCCACCGTTTCCCGGTACTGGGGAAAACCGATTGAGGTGGCGGGTCCGATCGGGCCCTGGTTTCACCAGCATTCGCGGCCGGATTTCCTCAGCTCTTCCCCAGACGCTTTGCCAGGCGGATGTCTGGGGCTGCGTCTCCAACGGGGTTGGTTCCGGACTGGATTCCGCCAAAAAAACCGCCGCGGCCAGGTCCAGCTGCGGTGCGGCTCAGTTCAGGCCGCGGCGCTCGCGGCGGTATGGCATCGCCGAGCACCTCCAGCGACCACCCGTCCAGGTCTTCACCCACGCCAAGGCGTTCGCCCCACGGGGAGCGCCCAGCCGTCGCCGCCAGCAACGCTCCAGCCAGGGCTGGCCGCCCCTTTCAGTCAGCCGTCAGGGCTGGTTTGGCACCGGCAGCCCTGACGGCCCAGGCTCTGCTGGCTCAGAAGCCCATCACCGCGGCCACCACATCGGTTTCCGGGGCCAGGCCGGTATGGAACTTGGAGTCGTTGTTCTCGATCGCCGTGGTCGGATCCTTGAGGCCATTGCCGGTGAGCACGCACACCACCGTGGCCCCGGCCGGCACCTCCTCACGCCGCTTGAGCAGGCCGGCCACCGAGGCGGCGCTGGCCGGCTCGCAGAACACGCCCTCGCCGCTGCCCAGCAGCTTGTAGGCGTCGATGATCTCGGCGTCGGTGACGGCCATGAAGCCCCCCTTGCTTTCGGCTTCCACCTTCAGGGCCTTCTCCCGGTTCACCGGGTTGCCGATGCGGATCGCCGTGGCGATGGTGTCCGGTTGCTCTACCGTGTGTCCCAGCACCAGCGGCGCCGAGCCGGCGGCTTGGAAGCCCATCATCCGGGGCAGCCGGCGGCAATGGCCCGCCGCCTGATACTCCTGGAATCCCATCCAGTAGGCGCTGATGTTGCCGGCGTTGCCGACGGGGATGCACAGCCAGTCCGGGGCCTCCCCTAGGGCATCCACCACCTCAAAGGCGGCGGTTTTCTGGCCCTGCAGCCGGTAAGGATTGACCGAGTTGACCAGGGTGACCGGATAGCGGTCGGCCACGTCTCGCACGATCGCCAGGGCCCGGTCGAAGTTGCCCTGAACCGCCAGCACCTCGGCGCCGTAGAGCAGGGCCTGGGCCAGCTTGCCCTGGGCCACGTAGCCGTCGGGGATCAGCACGAAGGCCCGCATGCCGCCGCGGCGGGCATAGGCGGCGGCGGCGGCCGAGGTGTTGCCGGTGCTGGCGCAGATCACGGCTTCGGAGCCGGCTTCGCGCGCCTTGCT
>CAIKWV010000414.1 GCA_903831165.1 uncultured cyanobacterium | reverse complement strand
CCAACAACGGGAGGCGGAGGTGATCACCGCCCTAGAGCGCGGGCTGCAGAGGGCCCTGGCGGCCTGGTTGCCTGCGCCTCCAGGAGCGACGGCGCCCGAGGCCACCCCCTGGCCCGGGGTCCACAGCGAGCTGATGCGCTGGGGGGCCGCCTTTCCCCAGCATCCGGGTCTGCCCCAGGCCCTGGCCCTCTGCCGCCACAGCCGTGTGGGGTTCTGCGGCGATTTCATCGAGGGGCCCGGCTTCGGGCGGGTGGAGGGGGCGATGCGCAGTGGCGAAGCCCTGGCCAGGCGCCTGCTGGAGGCGGTTCAGAGCGTGCCGTAAGCAGCTGCGCAGCTGCTCCTGCGTTGCCATTGGGCGAGCGAGCGGACGGTTCGCCGCCCCCATCGAAGGGCAGCCGCGATCACCTAAGCCGATCGCCCTTAGCCTGAAACCCTGCACCCTCGCCGGGCCCATGCTCGCTCCGCCCCGCCCCCTGCAGATCCCGTCCGGCCAGGAAGCGGGCGCCGGCCTGCCGGAGTCATTCAGCTTGCCTGCCTCGCTATGCGCGGGCCTGCGCTTCAGCCCCGAGCAATTTGCTGAGCTCTGCCAGGCCAATCCCGAGGCGGTGTGGGAGCTGGCCGCCGATGGTTCCCTGATATTGATGACCCCCACTGGCAGCGAAACGGGCGCCCGCAACGGCGAACTCTTTTTTCAGATCAAGGCCTGGGCCCGTGCCACCGGCCGCTGGAAGGCCTTCGACAGCTCCTCCGGCTTCCGCCTGCCGGACGACTCGGTGCTCAGCCCCGATGCCTCCCTGGTGGCCCTCGATCGCTGGCAGGCGCTCAGCGACAGCGAGCGCCGCGGTTTCGCCCCCCTCTGCCCCGATCTAGTCGTCGAGCTGGCCAGTCCCGGCGATGAAGGCCCCCGCGGCCTCACCGCCCTGCGCCAGAAAATGGCCGCCTACCAGCGCAACGGCGCCCGCCTCGGCTGGCTGTTGATTCCGGCAGAGCGGGCGGTTGAGATCTGGGAACCGCTGGCGGATCCAGCGGCGCAGCCCCGGCGTATTGAGGCGGCCAGCCACCTCGATGCAGCTCCCCACTGTCCTGGGCTGGTGGTGGAACTGGAGGAGATCTGGTCGGGCTGATCCTCACCAGCTCTCAGAGCTGGTAAGGATGCAGCACCCCGGCCAACGTGAGCGGGGAAAGGTGTCCAACCAGGCCTCCACACGGTCGCTTTCACCCCCGCGGCAGCCCACCAGCACCTCGATCCAGCTGATCACGCTGATGGCCGGGTGTTCCTGCTGCTCCAGCCAGGCCAGGGCGATGGCTTCGCCGCGCAGCACGTCGATCAGGATGTTGATGTCGAGCAGCAGCATCAGGGCGCGTCCCACTCCAGCCGCAGCGCCTGGCGCAGCGCCTCGGCCCGCGACAGGCCCCGCTGGCGGCAAAGGGCATCGAGCTGGGCACGCTCCGCCTCAGGCAGGTCCACGATCGTGCGCATCTTGATCGCGTGATCAGATAACGGCATCGTAGTCGGGGCCTCATTAATGCCGGCGCTACCGGCCCAGGGCCAAGCCGGCGGGCCAACCGGGTTGGGGCGGCAGGCTGCTGCAATGGGATTGCGGCAGTGGCAGCAGCTGGCGACGAGGTTCAGGTGGGCTGATGGGCCAGGGACGCACCGGGTTGCCTCCGCTAGGCTTCAGCACGTGCCTTTCATCCGGAACTTCGGCAGCGCAGCCAAACCAATCGAGCTTTCTGTGTCGTCGCTCTCCGGGGCCTGGGCCAGTGCCTTGCCAGCGCTGCTGTCATCGCCGATCGCCAGCGGGCGGCCATGGCGGCTGAGCAGCGAAACCGGCCGGAGCGATCTTCCTCTTGTGCCAGGGGAGCCCGGTGTCATGACTGGACTCCACGTAGCAGGAACGGCCCTGAGCGTTCCATGCAGAGCACCCAAGACCCTGAGCTTGGTTCCATGGCCTGGTTCATCACGACGCCAGGATCACTCGATAGCCCGACTCCCGGCAAGCTGTTGGTTGTTGCCCTGCGGTCGGTAAGATGACAAAAACATGTGATTCGCATTCCACTCCTGAGCCCCTCGTCACCCGCGAGGCCCTGGAGGCCTTTACTCAGCGGGTGGTGGAGCAGTTCGCCCCGGAAAAAGTGATCCTGTTCGGCTCCCTGGCCCGCGGTGAGGCCCGCTGGGATTCCGATGCCGACATCCTCGTGGTCATGCCATTCGAGGGCAGCTCGTTTGAGCGACGGCTTGAGATGCTCGAAGCAGGCAACCCATCCTTCCCGGTGGATCTGTTGCTATGCCGGCCGGAAGCTGCGCAGCAGAGGTATCGCTGGGGTGATCCCTTTATTCGCGAAGCGTTTGATCACGGTGAGGTGCTGCATGGTTGAACTCACACCGCTGATCACTGCATGGATTCGCTTCGCAGCAGAGGATTGGGACGATGCCCAGATCCTGGCCAGATGCGGTGGCAAGCAGCGCAGCATCTGTTTTCACTGTCAGCAGTGCATCGAGAAGCTGTTCAAGGCGGAGTTGATGCGGTTGCAGGCCACCGTTCCTAAAACTCACAATCTTCGCGAGCTGTCTGATCTTCTGCATCAGGCAGATGACTCATGGCAAGCCACAAGCCTCGACCTCAATCGTCTCTCTCTGGCAGCCGTTGATCTTCGCTATCCCGATCCCAATGGGCCTGATCCTGAGATTGATATTGCCTTGGTGATGCAGATTGCTTTGGGTCTGAGACTGAGGCTCCTGCATCGACTGGGAGCCGAGCCATGAGCACTCCGAGATCGGCCTTCACCTGCTCCCACGGCACCATGCCGTCGTCCGCCTCAGGCAGGTCCACGATCTTGCGCATCTTGATCGCGTGATCAGATAACGGCATCGCAGGCGGGGCGTTGTGACTGCCGGCGCTACCGTCCCAGGGCCAAGCCGGCGGGCCAACCGGGCTGGGGCGGCAGGCTGCTGCAACGGGATGGCGGCAGTGGCAGCAGCTGGCAGAGACGTTCAGGTGGGCTGATGGGGCCAGGGCCAGCAACTGGCAAGCGAAGCCGTTGTTGGTAACGCCTCTAAGTGGGGACTCCTGAAAAAGAAAACTGCGCCTCCTCGAGTGCGGCCAAAGACCAAGGAGGACAGGCAGCTCGAAAACTCGGTCATGCAGTGACAGGAGATTTG
>CAIKWV010000413.1 GCA_903831165.1 uncultured cyanobacterium | reverse complement strand
GGGCCCTGAGATTGATCTGTTCGTCGGTTTCGCTGTAGTACTTGCGTGGCTCGCTGTGGCCCACGATGGCGTGGGTCACCCCATGCTCGATCAGCATCGGTGCCGAAATCATGCCGGTGTAGGCGCCCTTCTCCTCCCAGTGCACGTTCTGGCCCGCGAAGAACACACCGGCCCCCTCCAGATGGCGACAGAGGGTGGGAATCGAGGTGAACGGCGGGGCAATCACCACCTGCCGATCGGAGGGCAGATCCGCGATCAGGGGACGGAAGACGGAGGCGAACTCCCGCGTCTCGGCACAGGTCATGTGCATCTTCCAGTTTCCGGCGATGACGGACTTCCGCACCAGAGGGACCTCACTACGACGTCAAGGCCAAGTTAAGGCTTGGTGGCGCCACCCCCTCTGGGCATCACGATCCACTCGCGGCCGTCGATCGCCACCGCATCACCGGCCGCCAGCTGACGGCCCCGGCGGGTCTCGATCAGGCCATTGACCCGCACATCGCCCCGCTGGATGCGCTGCTTGGCCTCGCCGCCACTGGCGACCAGAGCCTGCCATTTGAGGTATTGATCCAGCTTCACCGCACCACTCCGGCCCCAGCAGGCAGGGCGTAAGGTGCCCCGATGCTTGCACCCTCGCCGGCCGGCTTCCGCAGGCTGTTGCCCCTGCTGAGGCCCCATCGGCGCCGTCTGGGCGCCGGATGGTTGTGCACGTTGGTGTTCGTGGCCAGCTTTCCGGTGCTGGCCTGGTTGGCGGGCCAGCTGATCCCGGCGATCGGCGCCGGCGACATTCCGCGGGTGTTGCGGGCCGTGACGGCAGCCCTGGCGGTGTTTCTGCTGCAGAAACTCGCCCAGTTCGGCCAGGACACCCTGCTGGCGGGGCCGGCGCTGCAGGTGAGCCAGGAGCTGCGCCGTCAGCTGTTCGCCCGATTGCAGCGGCTCGATTTCGGCGCCCTCGAGAAACTCTCCGCCGGCGACCTCACGTACCGACTGACCGAGGACGCCGACCGGGTCGGTGAGGTGATCTACAAGTCGATTCAGGACACCACCCCCAGCGCCCTGCAGCTGGTGGTGGTACTGGGCTACATGCTCTGGCTCGACTGGCCCCTGGCGGTGGCCACCCTGCTGCTGGCACCGGTGGTGGCGCTGTTGGTCAGTGCCTTCGGGGCCCGGGTGATGAACGCAGCTGAACGCAGCCAGAAACAGGTGAGCGATCTGGCGGCCCTGCTGGCCGAGGCGATCGGCGGGCTGCCCCTGGTGCGGGCCTATGCCGCCGAACCCTGGCTGCAGCAGCGCTTCGACATCGAGATCGACCTGCACCGCAAGGCCCGCTACCGCACCATGACCCTGCTGGCCCAGCAGCATCCTGTGGTGGGCTTCATTGAGGCCTTCGGCATCCTGGCGGTGCTGGTGATCGGCGCGGTGCGCATCCAGGCCGGTGGGCTCAATGCCCAGGGCTTCGCCACCTTCATGACGGCCCTGTTGATGCTGATCGATCCGATCTCCCATCTCACCACCAACTTCAACGAGTTCCAGCAGGGTCAGGCCTCCCTGCGCCGGTTGCGGGCGATCGAGGCCGAGCCGGTTGAGCCGCCGGATCGCCCCGGTGCCCTCCCCTTGGGCCAGGTGCAGGGGCGGCTGGTGCTGGACGATGTGAGCTTCGGCTACGCCGCCGACCAGCCGGTTCTGCACGATCTCCATCTGGCGATCGAACCCGGCCAGATGGTGGCCTTGGTCGGTCCCTCCGGCGCTGGCAAGAGCACCCTGTTTTCGCTGTTGCTGCGTTTCAACGTCGCCCAGCGGGGCCGGGTGTTGCTCGATGGTCAGGACCTGGCCGAACTGCAGGCCCGGGAGCTGCGCCAGGCGATCGCCCTGGTGCCCCAGCAAAGCAGTGTCTTTTCGGGCACGGTGGCCGAGGTGATCGCCTTCGGTCGCCCAGCCAGCCGCGCCCAGGTGGTGGCGGCGGCCAGGCTGGCCAATGCCTCCGGCTTCATCGAGGCTCTGCCCCAGGGCTATGACAGCCGCATCGAGGAACGTGGCAGTAACTTTTCCGGCGGCCAGCTGCAGCGGCTGGCCATTGCCCGGGCCGTTCTGGGCAATCCGGCGATCCTGCTGCTGGATGAGGCCACCAGCGCCCTGGATGCGGAAGCCGAGGCGGCTGTGCAGCAGGGGCTCGATCAGGCGATGGCGGGCCGCACCGTTCTGGTGATCGCCCACCGCCTCTCCACCGTGCAGGAAGCGGATCGCATCCTGGTGCTCGAAGCCGGCCGGATCGTGCAGCAGGGCAGCCATGGTGAACTGATGGCCGCAGGCGGCCGCTACCGCGATCTCTGCGAACGGCAGTTCATCCAGATGGAGCCCCAGGCCGGCTGAATCGGTGGGACGGCGGCCGATCAGCCCCCAGGTTCCCTCAGCCTCCGCCCGCCTGGTACCCCTGAACCATCCCGCCGCGACCTTGGCGCTGGTCGCTCAGCGGCCGAACCGGACTCGAAGAAGCTTCTGGTGCTGGTTGGGCCTGAAATGCTCTTCAGAGCGGACCGGGTGGAGCCAAGGCGGTGGTGCCCCCTTATTGTTCCGGCTCACGCTTGGCCATGCCTTGAACACCCCGTCCCAGCAGCAGCCCCCCGTCCTGACGTTCGAGGGCAAGCGCTACAACCTCAACGGTTTGCCCGATGACATCCAGGAGCTGGTGCGGGGCATGCAGGTCGCCGACGCTCAGTTGCGCTTCCACGAGGACACGCTCAAGGTGCTGGCGATCGGGCGGCAGTCGATGGCGCTGCAATTGAATGAGCGCCTCAAGGACGTGCCGACGTACGAGGACTGATCCAGCCCAACGGGATGGGGTTCGGTGCCGACTGCTCCGGACCCAGAGCAAATCGAAGGCCTGCAGGCTTTTTCCCTCTCATCGGCGGCACCGGACCGGCGAAGTGGCTGCCGACAACGGCTGCCGGATCACGGCTGCCGGACGGCGGTTCCCGGAAAGCGGCCATCCACGGCCATCCACGTCGCCTCATTGACGGCCAGGCCGCGGGAACGTCTTGACGCCGTCCCGTTCCAACCCCCAGAAGGCCTGCAACTCACGGAAAGCAAACCGCATGGATTGGACCAGCGGCACCTGAGCCGAGACCAGACGAATCCCAGAACCAATCAACGGCTGAACCCGATGGTTCCCAGGAGCCATCTCCAGCCGATCAACAAACCAGCCAGATTGACCGATGTGCACGGCTTCGCTGATGCCATGGCAAGCAGAAAAGCCTGGAGATCGCAGGGCTCAGGCCATCGATGTTTCAACGGCTTCAACGACTGCTTTCCAGGCTTGATTGGGGTCTGCCCCTAACCCTCAGGCCAGGTTCAAGGGTTGGCGAAACGCCTAGTCAACGACCTCATTGGCCGACTTCAGCACAGGCTCAGGGATGGTCAGGCCGATCTCCTTGGCGGTGGTTTTATTCAGCCGCACGTCGATCTTGCTGAGCGGCAGGAAGGCCATCTTGGCGGGGGATTCTCCCTTGAGCACCTTGACTGCCAGCTCACCCGCAGCAACGCCATCGTCGTAGTAAGACCAGCCGAGGGTGGCCAGCGTCCCGGGTAGGTTGATATCGTCCGCATCAACCGAGAACACAGGAATCTTGTTCTTCAGCCCGACCTTGGCGATCGAGGAGAACCCCTGAATCGTGGCGTAATCGCCGATCTTCACAAAGGCCTGCACCTTCTTCTGAGCCAGGGCCTCGGCCGCCTGCAACACTTCTCCGGAGTTGGCCACGGACTGCTCCTCGATGATGATGCCCAACTTTTCGGCCGCCGCCTTGATCACCTTGGCCTCATACTCGGAATTTGCTTCGCCCGGGTTATAGATCAGACCCACGGTCTTGAGGTCAGGGATCATCGCCTTGGCGAGCTCGAGCTCCTTGCCCACCGGGTTGGTGCCGATCGTGCCGATCACATTGGCCCGGTGCTGACCGATGCCGCCGGGAGGGGTGCCCGCCCCGGCGCCCCAGGGGTTGGAGGTGTAAGCGAAGACCACGGGAATCTTGCCCGGGATCTCCTTCATCGCCGCCTGCAGCGGTGGCGTACCGATGGCGAAGACCATGGTGGGGGCCTCGCCGACAAACTGCTTCATCACCAGCGTGGTGTTGGGAATCTCGCCGGCGGCATCCTTCTCGATGAAGTTGACGGTCTTGCCCTCGGTGTAGCCGGCCTTGGCCAGGGCTGCGATGAAGCCGCGCCGCACCTCATTGGGGGGCTGGGAATCCACCATCTGCAGCATCGCAATGGTGGGTCCCTTGACCGCAGCCCCATTACCGCCCCCCTGGCGCCCGCAGGCGGCGAGCACCACCGTGCTGCCAAGGCCCGTGCCCATCAGGGCCAGAAAGCTGCGGCGGTCGAGGGTCACGGAAATGGAGTCAAGAGTTCTGGGTGACATTGGCGGATCCGTACATCTTCCGCAAGTCATCCGGTGTCAAGTGTTGCCGTTGCTGGGCACTCCAGTCCCCCAGCAGGCGCCCTTCATGCAGCATCACCAGCCTGTCGCCGAATCGCAGGGCCTGGTCCAGGCTGTGGGTGACCATCAGCGTCGTGGTCCCCAGCTGGCGCACTAGGCGGTCGGTGAGAGCCATCACGGTGGCCTCCGCCTTGGGATCGAGCGCGGCCGTGTGCTCATCGAGCAACAGCATCTGCGGCTGGCCCATGGTGGCCATCACCAGGCTGATCGTCTGGCGCTGGCCGCCGGAGAGCTGGCCCACCAGGGTGTCGATGCGATCGGCCAACGGCAGCCCCAGCTGTTGCAACAGCTCCCGGTAGCGGCGGCGATCGGCCCGGCTGGGATGGACACCGGTGAGCCCGCGCCAGCTGATGGCGGAGCGGCGGCGACCTTCGGCGAGACGCAGATTTTCGGCGATGGTCAGACCCGGGCAGGTGCCCTCCAGCGGGTTCTGCATGACGCGGCCGATGCGCCGGGCGCGGCGATGATCGCTCAGCTGCTGCAGGGGCTGGTCGTTGAGACGGATGCTGCCGGACGAGCAGCGCAAGGTGCCGGCCAGCAGGTTCAAGAAGGTGGACTTGCCGGAGCCATTGCTGCCGATCACCACGGTGAACTGGCCGCTGGGGCTCTGGAAATTGAAATTCCGAAACAACTGACGCCAGCTACCGCCTGGTACGGGATGGCCCCAGCTGAGTTGGTCAACCTGCAGGCTCATGGCCGTTCACCTCGGTTGGGTTCTCCATCCGCCTCGCCTTCGCTGGCGGGCAGGGCAGCCGGTTCGCTCGCCACATCCTGAGGGGTGGCATTGACACCGGGCAATTTGATGTGGCCCAGGGACATGGCGGCCAGCAGCAAAACGGCCGTGGTCAGTTTCAGGTCCACGGGCTCCAGGCCCAGCTGCAGGGCGATGGCGATCATCAATCGGAACAGGATCGCCCCGATCACCACGGCGAACAGGGCGACCGGCACCGATCGGGGGCGGAGCACCGATTCGCCGATGATCACCATGCCAAGACCCAGGATCAACGAACCGATCCCCATGGTGACGTCGGCAAAGCCCTGATACATCGCCACCAACGCCCCAGCCATGGCAACCAGGGCGTTGGCGGCAGCGATGCCGATCGTCAGACCCAAAGCCTGATTGACCGCATTGGCACGCGCCATGATCGGGTTGTTGCCGATCGACCGCAGAGCCAGGCCGAAATCGGTGGCCAGAATCAGGGCCAGCAGGCAAACCATGCCCAACATCACACAGGTGAGGGCCACGCCCCAGCGGCCGTCGTCCCCCTGTCCGAGCGTGGGCCAGTTGACCACGGGGGTGATGTCGGTGATCGGGATGTTGGAGCGGCCCATCACCCGCAGGGTGATCGTGTACAGCCCGGTGGTGGTAAGGATGCCGGCGAACAGATCATTCACCCCCAGCCGGGTGTGGATCAGGGCGGTGACCGTGCCCGCCAGGCCCCCCAGCACGATGGCCGCCAGCATGGCCAGGGGAATGGGAACCCCGTTGGTGATCAGCACGGCGGCGGTTCCACCCCCGAGGGCGAAGGAGCCGTCGACGGTGAGATCGGCGAAATTGAGAACGCGGAGCGTGAGATAGGTGCCCAGGGCCAAGCTGGCGTAAGCCAGCCCCTGGTCGTAGGCACCAAGCCAGAGGGAAAGCATCGAGGCATTGTGCCCTGTCACGGCCGGATTCCACGGCCTCAGCGGCCACAGCTGACGGCTTCACGCCGCAATCGGATCTCAGCTGAGCGGGATCAGATCCTCGAAACGGAACGTCTGGGTGCCGCTCTCCACGCTGGTGGCATCGGCCGCGGATTCCCCGACCTCCGCGCCATCGGGCTGGCTGGGCTCGGGTTCGCTGACCACCACCCGCTCCGCCAGCACCCAGGGACCACCGCCGGGCAAGGCGACGAAGGTGTCGGTGAAGGCGCTGGTGCCACCGCGGGCTTCGCCCGTGGCGGGATCGCTGTAGCGGCTGGTGTAGGTGTGGCTCAGGTAGCCGGCGCCGGTGTCGGTGACGGCGGTGGTGAAGATGGTCACCACCGTGCCGTGGATGTGACGGTGAACCATGGTCACCACGTCATCCTTGATGCGGTAGCGATCGCCCTCGCCCTTGCCGCCGACGATCACCTCGGTGCCGACGGCATCGGTGTCGCCGGCGCTGAAGGTGTTGGCGCCGTGGGTCTGCTCGAAGGGGCGGCGCACCCGGTGGATGGCCACCTCCCACAGCTGGGAGGCGACGGCCTTGTGCACCTCCTCATCGTCGATGCCACTGACGGTGGCCTTGAGGTCGGCGCCGACCGTGAAGCGGCCCTCGAAGCGGCGATCGCCCTGCAGCCAGACGCAGCGACCCTCGTAGCCGCCAAAGCCCGGTTCCCAGGTGTAACGGTTCTCGTAAGCGGCCCGGAAGGCCTGGCGCAGATCGCTGCCGGGGGCCGGGGCTGCCGACGGGGCTGGAGCGGTGGAGGCGACGGTCACGCGAGGACGGGTGGCTGGAAAATCACCCTAAGAGACGGCTGAAAAACCTGTCTCGGCCGCGTTTAATTGCCCCTGCGACAGCCTGCAAGCGCTTGGTCACGGGGCCCGACCAATCGGGCAGAGCCCCAGGCGGGTCGGCTGAGGGGATGGCTCAGCTGTCTTCGCTCACCAGGGCTGGTGAATGTCCTGCAGGGCCGCCACCTCCACCTGGCCCTGCTGCTGCAGGGCAGCGATCGCTTCCACCGCCGCCCGGGCTGCCGCCAGGGTGGTGACCGTGGGCACGGCGTAGTCGAGGGCGGCCCGCCTCAGGTAGCGGTCGTCATGAACCGCCTGCCGACCGATCGGGGTGTTGATGATCAGCTGGATCAGGCCGGAGCGGATCGCGTCCTCGATGTTGGGCCGGCCCTCGTGCACCTTGAGCACCGATTCGACCGCCAGACCCGCCGCCGTCAGGGCCTGGGCGGTGCCGCTGGTGGCCATCAGGGCGAAGCCCTCCTCCGCCAGCCGCCGGGCCACCGGGATCAGGGCGCTCTTGTCGCGGTCGTGGGTGGAGAGGAACACCGTGCCGCCGGTGGGCAGGGGTTCGCCGGCGGCCAGCTCGGCCTTGGCGTAGGCCAGGCCGAAGCCGGCGGCAATACCCATCACCTCGCCGGTGGAGCGCATCTCCGGACCCAGCAGGGTGTCGGAACCAGGGAAACGCTTGAACGGCAGCACCGCCTCCTTGACCGTCTGGCGAGGGGGCAGCGGCTCGCTGGTCAGGCCCAGCTCCGCCAGGGTGCGGCCGGCCATCAGCTGGCTGGCGATCTTGGCCAGGGGGACGCCGGTGGCCTTGGCCACGAACGGCACCGTGCGCGAGGCGCGGGGATTGGCCTCGATGATGAACACCCGTTCCCCCAGCTCCGGATCGACCTGCACGGCGAACTGCAGATTGATCAGGCCGCGCACCTCAAGGGCCAGGGCCAGGGCGGTGCTCCACTGGCGGATCGTGGCCAGGGCCTCCGGGCTGAGCGAGACGGCGGGCAGGGCACAGGCCGAATCGCCGGAGTGGATGCCAGCGGGTTCGATGTGCTCCATCAGGCCACCGATCACCACCCGGCCTTCGCGGTCGCAGAGGGCATCGACATCGACCTCGATCGCATTCTCCAGGTATTGATCGATCAGCACCGGGTGGTCGGGCTCCACCTGCACGGCCTCGACCATGTAGCGGTTCAGCTCCTCCTCGTCGTAGACCACCTCCATCGCCCGGCCGCCGAGCACATAGCTGGGCCGCACCACCACCGGATAGCCGACGCGATTGGC
>CAIKWV010000412.1 GCA_903831165.1 uncultured cyanobacterium | reverse complement strand
TGGTTGTGCTCTGCCGGCAAAGCGTCAAGCGCATAGATCTTCTCCGCTCAATCCTCTAAAACTGCCTTGGTCAAACCGCCTCTGCCTGGGCCTATTTTCAAAACAGTTTTCACCTTAACTTGCCCTGCAAAGTCAACAGCCATGTGGCGCATAACACGCTGATAGCTCCAATCTCTTAGGCTGCGATTCCGTTTTGTTTTTATATCAGCACGATCAGTATATCCATGTCGAGTACCAATCGCAGCATAGGAGCTTTGGTCATGAGAATCTCTGGGGTTCCCCTCCAAGCAGCCACCTAGCCAGATGTTCTGAAAGGATCTCAACTCAGATCCAAGTTGCAAGCTCGTATCAATCTCAGTCATTTCAGATGCACAGCTGCTGGTGTGCTGAACGCATAGGCACGGTAAATCTGCTGCAGAGGTGAACGCCAGCCTCCGGCCGAGTACGTCCCCGGACGATCATGGATCGCCGGCTGGCGCGGCTGCCAGCAGTTCCGTTCTTCACGGTTCTGACACAGCCTGTCTTCGGCCCAGTCCCGAGTGAGCGCCACGGCTCACCGATCGTTGAGTGACTGCGCTCGCGATGGGCTTAGCCCTCAAACACTCAGTGGCGTGGGGCCAAGCCCTCAGCCTGCTGCGATGCTGAGATGGCAAGGATCGTGGCCATGGCAAAGGGGCGGCGGCATCGGGAGCCAGTCCTGGTCGTAGATCCGGTGATGTCGGGTCGCCCGGTGTACGCCAGCCCGAATCCGGAGCCCCCTAGGTAGGAATCCCTATCCATCCACTTTGGTGTGATCCGTTACTGCCAAAGGCGCCGCAATGCGCTGGATTGAACTTTGAGTGAGTTTTTTCTGCGCCGCCATCCATCTCCGCATTGCCCCCCGTTCCAGACTGATCCGGTCCCGTCGTTTCCCAAACCATTTCACGATTCATGAACACCACTGTCTGCATGGATGCCGCCACAGCCTTTGCCGCCATTGCTCTGGCGGCCGTGTCCTGGGATGGCACGCTGACGATGGCCGGCTCGCGGGCCCTGCGCCACTCGCTGGACTATCGCCAGCCGTTTCAGCATTACGGCGACGAGAAGATGGTGCAAATGATGAACACGCTGCTGGCTGAGATGCGCCAGAAGGGCCCCCAGCATCTGATGGTGGAAGCCGCCGAAGCCCTGGATCAGCCCCAGCGCTCTACCGCCTACGCCGTGGCTGCCGAAATCATGCGTTCGGACGGGCCCCTGGAGGCCGATGAACGCAACATCCTGGCCAATCTGGCGACGACCTTGAATCTTGACCATGAGGAGACGAGCCAGGTGCTCAGCGTGATGGAGCTCCTGCACGCCGACGTGCTCTCCTGATTCAGGGTTTGGCCTCGGAATCGAGGGCCTTCATGGCGTTGTCCAGGCGCTCGCGATCAGCTTTGGAGGCCGCATCCACCGCCCGCTGGGCCTGATGCTCCGGTGCGGCGGGGGGGGAGGCTGGCTTGCTGGGCTCCGCCACGGGTGTTCCCCCGAACAGGCGACCCATGAGCACGCCGGTGAGCACCAGAGCCAGCAACAGACCAATCAGGGGCATGGCGAGGGCTGTCGATCTCCCCATGTTGGCGCCTGCCAACGAAGCCGGTGTTCGCCCCATTCCCCACCCGGTCCAGATGGGACCGGGACCGGCGTTGTTTCTGGATCCGGTGTTCGATCGAGCCTGGACCAGTCGTTGGGATGGAGCGGCCGAGCTTCAGCTGTCGCAGGCAACCAC
>CAIKWV010000411.1 GCA_903831165.1 uncultured cyanobacterium | reverse complement strand
GGCCCCGGCAGCAGCCGCTCCCGCGCCGGCCCCGGTCGCCGTCGCGCCAGCCCCGCCCGCGCCTGTGGCCGCTCCGGCCCCGCTGGCCGTGGCCGCTCCCGCCTCCAGCGCCAGTGGCCGGGTGGTCGCCTCTCCCCGCGCCAAGAAGCTCGCCAGCCAGCTGGGCGTGGATCTGGCCGCCCTGCGCGGCAGCGGCCCCCATGGCCGCATCCAGGCCGAAGACGTCGAGCGGGCCGTGGGTCAGCCCGTCAGCCTGCCCCGCGTCGCCGAGGGCAGTGGCCCGGCGGTGCTGGCGGCCAACGGCCATGGCACCGCCGCCCCAGCGGCCGCTCCCGCCGGTCAGGCCTTCGGCAAGGCCGGCGAGGCCGTGCCCTTCAACACGCTGCAGAACGCGGTCAACCGCAACATGGTCGCCAGCCTGGCGGTGCCCTGCTTCCGGGTGGGCTACACGATCACCACCACCAAGCTGGATGCGCTGTACAAGCAGGTCAAGGGCAAGGGCGTCACGATGACGGCCCTGCTGGCCAAGGCCGTGGCCGTCACCCTGGCCCGCCATCCCCAG
Source organism: uncultured cyanobacterium (assembly GCA_903831165.1). Classification (GTDB taxonomy): domain Bacteria; phylum Cyanobacteriota; class Cyanobacteriia; order PCC-6307; family Cyanobiaceae; genus Cyanobium. Next base: position 3,066 of record CAIKWV010000411.1, on the reverse strand, counting down.
GTGAACGCCGCCACCAGCGCCGATGGCAGCGCCATGGCCTATCCGGCGGCGGTGAACGTGGCCGTGGCCGTGGCGATGGAGGACGGCGGCCTGATCACGCCGGTGCTAGCCGATGCCGACCGCACCGACATCTACAGCCTGGCCCGAAGCTGGGCCGACCTGGTGAGCCGGGCCCGCAGCAAGCAGCTCAAGCCGGAGGAATACAGCACCGGCACCTTCACCCTCTCCAACCTGGGCATGTTCGGCGTCGATCGCTTCGATGCGATCCTGCCCCCCGGCACCGGCGCGATCCTGGCGGTGGCCGCCTCCCGCCCCACGGTGGTGGCCGGCAAGGACGGCTCGATCCGGGTGGCCAACCAGATGCAGGTCAATCTCACCTGTGATCACCGCACCGTCTACGGCGCCCACGCCGCGGCCTTCCTCAAGGATCTGGCGGAACTGATCGAAAACCGCGCCGACTCCCTGGTGCTCTGAGGCGACCCGATCCCTTCCATCCAACCGGTCAGGGCATCGCCTGGTCAGCGGCCTTGACACCAGGACCTTGCCCCCCAGCCCCTGGCATCCGGCCCCGCTCGAATCAGCCTGAGCTGTGGGCGCTCTGGCCTGGCAAGCTGCAGCCACGCCCTTTCCCGGAGCGCCAGCCGATCGGGGAATAGCTCCAGAGCGTTATTCACTTCCGTCCCTGCCCGTTTTGGCCGTTGCCCTGTTTCAGCGCCTGTTCGGCAAGCCGTTGCCCCGCTCCCAGGCGGCCGCTGAACGGCTGAGCGGCTTCTATGCCCTGCCGATTCTCTCGTCGGATGCCCTCTCCTCGGTGGCCTATGCCACGGAAGCCACCCTGGGGGTTCTGATCCTGGCGGGCAGTGGCGCCCTGGAGCTGTCGCTGCCGATCACCCTGGCGATCATCGCCCTGATCGTGGTCGTGGTGTTTTCCTACCGCCAGACGATCAAGGCCTATCCCGATGGCGGCGGTTCCTATGTGGTGGCCCGCGAGAATCTGGGGGTGTGGCCCAGCCTGGTGGCGGCCGCCTCCCTGTTGGTCGACTACGTGCTGACGGCGGCCGTCAGCCTGATGGCGGGCACCCAGGCCCTCACCTCGCTATTGCCGGATCTGCTGCCGTTTCAGGTGCCCATTTCCCTGGCCCTGTTGCTGGTGGTGGGCTGGGCCAACCTGCGGGGTGTCAAGGACGCGGGGCGCATCTTTGCCATTCCCACCTATGCCTTTGTGGTCATGGTGGCCCTGCTGGCCATCGCTGGCTTTGCCGATCTGATCGGCTCCCATGGTTTTCAACCCGATCCGCCACCGCTGATCAAAGCGGTGGAACCCCTGGGCCTGTTTCTGATCCTGAGGGCCTTCAGTTCCGGTTGTTCAGCCATGACCGGCATTGAGGCGATCGCCAATGGCGTCAAGGTCTTCCGGGAACCCGCCGTGCGGACGGCCCGGAACACCATGCTGGTCATGGGCCTGCTGCTGGCGGCGATGTTCGTCGTGATCAGTGGGCTCGGCTATGTCTACGGCATCGCACCCAATGCCAGCCAGACGGTGATGGCTCAGATCGGCATCAAGGTCTTCGGTGCCCACAACCCCCTGTTCTGGGGCCTGCAGATCAGCACCCTGCTGATTCTGGTGTTTGCCGCCAACACGGCCTTCGCTGATTTCCCGCGCCTGGCCGGCCTGCTGGCCAGGGATCGGTTTCTGCCGATGCAATTGGCCTGGATCGGCGATCGTTTGGTGTTTCAGAACGGCATTGCCCTGCTGGTGAGTGCATCAGCCGTCTTGATCTTGATCTGTCAGGGCAACACCCTGCTGGCGGTGAATCTGTACGCATTGGGTGTGTTCATGGCCTTCACCTTGTCACAGTCGGGCATGGTGAAACATTGGTGGCGGCTGCGCGGTGCCGGCTGGTTCGGCAGCCTGTTGACCAATGGCATCGGCGCGATCAGCACCTTTGTGGTTTGGGTGGTGATCGTGGTCAGCAAGTTCGACGAAGGGGCCTGGACGATCGTGATCGCCATCCCGGCTTTGGTCTTCATCCTGGCGGGCATCCGGCGACGCTATCGGCGGGTGTTTCAGGCCCTGGCCATCAACAGCGCCGACCAGCAACGGGTGCAGTTGCCAGCGCGGCGCGATCCAATCGGCAACATCAGCATTGTCTGGCTGCCGGCCTGGCGTGAACCCATGCGCCAAGCCCTGCGCTATGCCGTCACGGTCTCCGATCGGGTGATTGCGGTCTGGGTCCGTTCCGACGGCGAAGACCCGGAGGCCATTCGGCAAACCTGGCTGAACTTTGTCGAGGATGACGCCAATCTCGAACTCCAGATTCTCGAGAGTCCCTTCGCCTCGTGCATCGATCCCTTCGTGGACTTTGTATCCTCCCAGGAACAGGAAGTTGACGGTGGCATGCTCACGATCGTGATGCCGGTCGCGGTGCCCAGGCGTCCTTTTGATTCCTTACTATTAAATCAACGTGCAATCAATCTCCACTTTGCCCTGGCCGCCCGCCACAACCGAATCTTCACCCTGGTTCGCTATTACCTGCCGGCATGATCGAGCCTGAAGATCGACAGCTCTCCAACTATCACTTTGCCCTGCCCGAGCACTGCATCGCCCAGCGGCCCAGTGAACCCCGTCACAGTGCCCGCCTGCTGATCGTGGGGCCGAACGAAGGCGACAGCGGCTCCCTTGAAGCGTCGGCGGCAACACCGACTCGCCACCGCACGGTGTGGGATCTGCAGCAGGAGCTGCGCCCCGGCGATCTGCTGGTGGTCAACGACACCCGGGTGCGGCGGGCTCGCCTGCAGGCCCGGCGCTCGACGGGCGGCGCCGTCGAACTGCTGCTGCTGGAGCCCGCCGGCCTGGCCGCCCCTTTGGCCAGCGGCTTCCGCCCCGGGCCCATGGACTGGCTGTGCCTGGCGCGCCCGGCCAAGCGGCTGCGTCCGGGCGAGGTGCTGCAACTGGAGCAGAACGACCTGCCCCCGATCGCCCTGGAGGTGGTGGCCGTCGACGGGGCCAGCGGCGGGCGGGTGATTCGCTTTCCGCCCTCCTGCACCAGTGCCGAAACGATTGAG